>CBDTYK010000261.1:0-3358 GCA_965364595.1 uncultured bacterium | reverse complement strand
CTCGCATTTGGCGATCTCCCGCATCACGTCGACCGTCTGCGTCAGCGTCGGGTACGCCGGTGTGACGGCTCGAGGCTTCGCCACGTTCGGAGCTGCTTGAAGCTGCTCGACGTAGAGCCGAAGCTCGCCTCCAGCGGCGTGCAGCGGCGACTTGTCGACTGCCGTGAGGGTGCCTGGGACTGCGCCGTTCACCTCGGTGATCGACAGAATCACGTCGTCGGACAGGAAGTACTCGATGACAGCCATCGCAGCATCGGCGTCCTGCACACCACTCGCGATCGCCCAAGCCCAGGACCCCATTCCGGTCTTCGACCCGGTTCCGAAGTCGGGGAGCGGAAGCAACACGAGATCGTCACCGGCCGCCTCCTTGTACGAGCCGTACATCCAGTGCCCGACCCACGAGAGCGGTGACTGCTTCTCGAGGAAGTTCGAGTCGTCGACGGCGTCCTTGTCGATGAGGCCCGTATCGACCCAACGCTGGAACGTCGTCAATGCCTCGACTGCCTCGGGGCTGTTGAGGAACCCATCGGTCGTCTGGTAATCACTGCGATCGATCAGATCGGTTCCAGCAGACCACAGGACCGGAGCGAACCCGTAGGCGAACCATTCACCCTGTGATCCGTACCAGAATTTGGGATCGAGCGGATGCTCGTACCCGGCCGCCTGGAGATCGGTGAGGATCTGCTCGAACTCTTCATCAGTCCAGGCGTCGTCGGCTCCGGTCGGGATGCGTGCCCCGACCTCGTCGAGCGCAGAACGCCAGCCCCACAGACCCAAGCCCGAGTCGAAGCTGCCAAGTCCCCACAAAGCATCGGCATACGTGCCCTGTTCGATGAGCGAGGGCAGCATGTTGTCGAGCACGTCGCTGGAAACGCAGTCGTCCATCGGCACGAGGCTGCCACCCCAAGCGAAGTTGGCCATTGTCGGGCCGTCGAAGTCGATGATGTCGGGCAGGTCGTCGGCCGCAGCTGCGGCATTGATCTGGTCGGTGTACTGACCCTCGGGGATGAGGGTCAGATTCACTTCGATCCCGAGCTCTTCGCCCCTCGATGAGTTGAACTCGTCCACGGTTGCGGTGTAGGTATCCGCCTCGGCTCCCTCGTGGGCAAACATCTCCAGAACGAGGTCTTCGGGGATCTCTCCGTCACATTCGGCTGAGGCTTCAGCGCCTCCTCCACATGCAGCGGCAATCATTGCAAGGGCGACCGAAATCACCCCCACTCGCCAGTGGCGCATGGGTTCTCCTTTCAGGTCTGTACGCGGGGCCGATGCCCTCGACGGGAGACCCCGTGCACATCTCCGACCATAGCGAACTGCCAGTCGAGACAGCCCGTATCGAGTGCTCCGAGTCAGCCCGCGGCGATCACCCAGACGGCGAAGTCGGGCGTGAACTTCTCGAAGTGGCGCTCCGTCCCCTGGGCTGCGAACAGCAGGTCCCCGGGTGAGAAGGGTTGCCGCTCGTCATCGGTCACGAAGAACCCAGAACCGTTCACGACGAGGTACACCACGTCGGATTCTGGGACATGAGGTTCATCGGATTCGTGCGGCGCATAGATGCCAACGGTCAACGATCCACCGAGCGGCAGTTCGGTGTAACGCTCATTGGCCGGGATCGATGCGAGGGCCTTCCGGAAGCTGATCATCGTGTCACTCATGCGCCGAGCATATGGTCGGCTGCCGCTCAGACGAAGAACGACGCTCGGTCCATCGTCGAGTCGCGTAGGCTCGACGCATGAGCATCCTCCTCATCGGTGTAGGCGTCGTGGTGATCCTCGGGATCGTCGCCGGCATCATCATCGCCTTCTCGGGCACCCGGGACTGAGCATCGTCTCGATGCCCCGATCGTCGGATCCGTATCCCTCGCGGATCGTGTGTCTCACGGAAGAGCCCACCGAGGTGCTCTACCACCTCGGTGAACAGGACCGCATCGTCGGTATCTCCCAGTTCACGGTCCGTCCGAGCGAGGCGAGACGAGACAAGCCGAAGGTGTCTGGGTTCACCAACGCACGGCTCGAACGCATCCTCGACCTCGACCCTGAACTGGTGATCGGCTTCTCTGACATCCAGGCCGACATCGCCCGCGATCTGATCAAGGGCGGCGTCGAAGTGTGGATCTCGAACCACCGAACGATCGACGGGATCCTCGGCTACATCGCCAGGCTCGGATCGATGGTCGGAAGATCCGAGGATGCGCTCGGGTGGGCGCACGACATTCGCCGCCACATCGATACGATCCGCGCGAGCGCTGCCGAGCATGCGGGTATTCGTATCTACGAGTGGGTCGGCACGGCGCCGGACGACCCGATGATCACCGCGATCCGATGGGTCTCGCAGGTGATCGAGATCGCCGGAGGTGACGACGTCTTCTCGGACCGGTCGACCTCGAGACTCGCAGCCGAACGGATCATCGCGGATCCGGCCGAGGTGGTGCATCGGAACCCCGACCTTCTGCTCGCCTCGTGGTGCGGCAAGAAGGTGCGCCCCGATCTGGTGTGGAGTCGGACCGGCTGGGAGTCGCTCGAACCCGTTCGAACTCACACGATCCATGAGATCCCGGCCGAGATCATCCTGCAGCCCGGCCCCGCAGCGCTCACCGACGGGTTGGATCACATCCACGGGATCATCACGTCCTGGGCGCACCGCTGATCAGCGACGAACACCGATCGTCTGCCACGCTCGAGGAGGACCGCCAGCCGCTCCGGCGGGGATCGACTCAGCCCCCACCGGCCGCCCACGCTCGGACGACGTCGAGCGCTTCCTCGGAGACGTCGATGACATCGGCGTGGGTGTATCGGTCACCGGTCACGTATTCGACGACCGTCTCGGCGTAGTGCTCGGTCGGGCGAGCCTCCCACTCGTCCGTTCCCTGCCAGGGCACCTGTGGCTCGATCCCCTGCGACCTCTTGATGGCCGCTCCGATGGCCGGCTCGGCATCACAGCCGGCATCGAGATGGTGGGCGAGCTCGTGTATGAGCGACTCCACGTAACGACGCGGTGACGTCGGGATCTCGATGAGGATCAGACGTTCGGACTCCACGTACCGGGCGGCGCCGCCGTCGACATCGTCGACGAGCTCGAGCTCCACGTCGGTCAGGCACGCCACCTGGCCGGGAAAGGCCGCTCGGAATCGGTCGAATGTCGATGCGGTGAGGAGGGCGACGTCGTGGGGAAGCCGCTGCCGCGGGTCGATCGAGGGCCCGAGTTCGACGGTGGACCACACTGCGCCGGTCAGGGCCACCGCCACGACCGCGAGCCTGCCGAGCGCACGCAGCACGCGGTCACTCCGTGATGAGACGCTCGTCGATGAGGCGCTCGTTGACCGTTTCCCCCCGAGGGTCCAGCCTGAGGTACTCGTACT
>CBDTYK010000260.1:0-3368 GCA_965364595.1 uncultured bacterium | reverse complement strand
AACTCGTCGACCTCGTGGTCCTCGAGCGGTTCCAGCGCAAGCCCGGTGAACCCCGAGAGGCCGGCACCCCAGGTGGGCCGTCGCTCGAGCAGTTCTGGTCGGGCGAGTGTCACGATGAAGATCGGATGTCGCGCCGACCATCCGAGCATCGACTCCACGAACTCGATGGTGCCGGAGTCGGCCCAGTGGATGTCCTCGAACACCATGACGGTCGGGGCGCGGCTCGCGATCGCCTCGAAGAACCGTCGCCAGGCAGACTCGGCCTCGCCGGCTTCCATGGTTCCGGGAGTCGCGAGCCCGAGCAGCACCTCCAACGAGGTCCGAACCCAGTCGCGGTCGTCGGAGTCGACGAACTCATCGACTGCGGCGGCGAGCTTCGCTCGCTGCGTGTCGTCGTCGTCCGCATCTGCGATCCGGGCCCGCGTGCGCACCATCTCGCCGAGCGCCCAGAACGTCACGCCTTCTCCGTACGACGGTGATCGTCCCCGGTGCCAGTAGGTGGTCTCGACGAGGCCATCGACGTATTTCTCGAGCTCGTCGACCAGCCGGCTCTTCCCGATCCCGGCGACACCGATCACCGACACGAGGTGCGCGCGTCCGCCGGCGGCGGACTGCTTGAAGAAGTCTCTGAGTGTCTGGAGCTCGCGGCTTCGGCCGACGAACGGCGGTTCGGGAAGCGTCGAACCTCTGGCGCCTCCGACCTTCGCGGTCACCTGAAGAGGGCGCCAGGCATGCACCGGGACCGATTTCCCCTTCAACATGAGGTCGCCGGCGTCTTCGAACGAGATCGCTCTGCTCGACGCTCGGTACGTGCCGTCGTTCACCAGCACCGTTCCTGGGCTTGCCGCCCCCTCCAGGCGGGATGCGGTGTTCACGAGGTCACCGGCCATGCCTTCACCTGCAGGGGCATTCAGGAAGACGGCCGCCTCGCCGGTCGCAACGCCCACGCGAACGGCGATGTCGGGGATGCCGGCCTGTTCTCCGAGTGAACCGACCTCGGCTGTGAGATCGAGTGCGGCGCGTACCGCCCGCTCGGCGTCGTCCTCGTGGGCGATGGGCGTTCCCCACACGCCCATGACGGCATCCCCGATGAACTTGTCGATCGTGCCGCCGTATCGCCCAACCACGTCTCTGGCAACGGCGAAGTAGGTCGAGAGGAAGTCGCGGACTTCCTCCGGGTCGCGTGACTCCGACATCGTCGAGTAGCCGACCATGTCGGCGAAGAGCACCGTCACGAGGCGTCGCTCTGGGATCGCCTCGGGTGCAACCTGGGCAGTCGGTGCCGATGGCTGATCCAGCGCGGTCCCGCACTCCCCACAGAATCGTGCACCGACCACGACCGGGTTGTCACACGACGGGCAACGAACCTCCAGCCGATGACCGCACTCCATGCAGAACTTCTGTCCGGCGGTTATCGGGGTCGAGCAGGCGGGACAGTGCGTCATGATCGCCGATCGTACCGAGCACGCCGCGAGAGATGTCGTGCGTGCGGCGTCGGGTTCAGATCACCATCCAGGGTCGCCGTTGCATGCCACTGCCCGTTCGATGGCGTAGCGCCTCTCCTCGTCGTCGGCGGGTTCGATCGACTCGGAGTAATGAACGATCCGGAGCCCGCTGAACGCTGCGAGAAGCTCGCCTGGATCGAGCCGGAACTCAGGGGAGGTCGGCCCGGCGACATCGGCGGTGGTCTTCATGTGATGCTCGGCGAGGATCCACCCATTCGGCGCAAGCGCATCGACCAGGCGTGGCCACAGATCCCGATTGCGGTACCTGATCACCGTGATCAGATCGAAGGCCCCCGGCTCGAGGGTGAACTCGTCGAGATCAGCGACGAGGAACTCGGCGTCGAGGCCACGGTCATCAGCAGCTGTGCGAGCCTGGCCGATGGCGACCTCGGAGACGTCCACACCGACAACATCGAAGCCGTGTTCTGCCAGGTACAACGCGTTGCGGCCCGGACCACAGGCCACCACGAGAGCCCGACCGGGTGCAATGACGCCCGACCACTCCTCGAGAAGGGGGGTAGGCCGGATTCGAGCCCGGTATTCACCTGTGGCGTAGCGCTCATCCCAGCGTCGCCGTTCGTCCTCGCTCACTCTGCTCCTCGAATCGCCCTCGAGACTGTACGGGTCGGTGAATGGCCTGCCGCTTCAGACCGGCGTCGGCTTCGGCGCCGAGGTCGATGAATCGAGCAAGCTGCACGAGGTCATCCGGAGTCAGACAGGTGCAGGAGCGGCCAGCGGAAGCAGCGATAGGCTCGACGCGATGGTGAAGACCAAGTACGTGACCAATGACGGCATGTCGATCGCCTATCAGGTGTTCGGTGACGGCCCTCGTGACCTGGTCTATGTGCCGGGCTGGATCTCCAATGTCGAGCTCATGTGGGACGAGCCGGTCCTGGCGTCGATCCTTCGGCGTCTTGGCACGTTTGCTCGCGTCATCACGTTCGACAAGCGAGGTACGGGAATGTCCGACCGCGTGCCATTGGACGAACTCCCGTCTCTCGAAGAGCGCATGGACGACGTTCGAGCGGTGATGGATGCCGTTGGGTGCGAACGGGCGACCATCTTCGGCCACTCCGAAGGCGGCAACATGGCAACGCTGTTTGCCGCCACGTACCCAGAGCGCACCGAGGGGCTCATCCTCGCCTCGACGTACGGCAAGCGAATCCCGTCACCCGACTACCCGTGGGCTCCGAGTCCCGACGATCGTGAAGCCGAGATCAAGGAGACCGAGCGGACCTTCGGCGATCCCGAGCACATACCCCACTACATGCTCGGAGACCGGCGAGACGATGTCGGGTTCCGCGACTGGGTCGCCCGATACTTCCGCATGTCGGCCTCGCCGGGCGTTGCAGCCCAACTCCTCCGCATGAACACGCTCATGGACACTCGGGCGGCGCTTCCCCTCGTGCAAGCACCGACCCTGCTGCTCTACCGGGTCGATGATGCCGACGTCAAGATCGAGGAAGGCCGCTGGATCGCATCGGAGATCCCCCGAGCAACACTGATCGAACTGCCCGGCGACGCGCATCTGTTCTGGGCTGTCGACCCGAAGGACTTCGTCGACGAGATCGAGGAGTTCATGACCGGACACCGCGAGTCGGCTCAACCGGAACGGGTTCTCTCGACGGTGTTGTTCACCGACATCGTCGATTCGACCAATCGTGCATCCGAGCTCGGTGATCAGTCCTGGAGGTCTGTGCTCGAACAGCACAATCGCGTCACACGCCAAGAGCTCCAGCGGTGGAGGGGCGTCGAACGGGCACACACGGGCGACGGCGTCTTGGCCACCTTCGACGGTCCGGCCCGGGCAGTCAGGGCGGCGCAGGCCATCGGCGAGTCGGTCCGGCGCCTCGGCATCGACGT
>CBDTYK010000259.1:0-3385 GCA_965364595.1 uncultured bacterium | reverse complement strand
ACCCTCTCGGTGCCCCAATGACTTCTTCTACGACATGGGCCTGGCCGCGCCAGTAGATGCACCGGCTACTTCGGCGCCATCCTGATGCCGCCGTCCATGCGGATGGTTTCGGCGTTCATGTAGCCGTGCGTGAGCAGGAAGTGGGCGAGTTCGGCGAACTCGGAGGGTTGGCCGAGTCGTTTGGGGAACGGGACCTGCTGACCCAGTGACTCGCGTGCCGGCTCCGGCAGCCCGGCCAGCAACGGCGTGTCGATGATCCCCGGTGCGATGGTGTTCACCCTGATGCCGACCGACGAGAGATCACGCGCGATCGGGAGAGTCATTCCAACGATGCCACCCTTCGACGCCGAATACGCCGCCTGACCGATCTGGCCGTCGAACGCAGCCACAGATGCGGTGTTGACCATCGCACCCCGCTCGCCGTGCTCCAGCGGTTCGTTCTTCGACATCGCCGAGGCGGACAATCGGATCGTGTTGAACGTGCCGATGAGGTTGATGGCGATCACCTTCCCGAACAGGTCGAGGTCGTGCGGGGCGCCTTCTCGATCGATCGTGCGTGCCGGCGGGCCGATTCCCGCACAGTTCACAACCGACCGGAGGGTCGCCATCTCGACAGCGGCATCGACGGCCACCTGGACCTCGTCGGAGACGGTGACGTCGGCGTGGACGTAGGCACCGCCGACCTCTGCGGCGAGCGCGTCACCCTTCTCGTCTTGAAGGTCGACGACGACCACGCGGACACCGTCGGCGGCAAGCCGTCGCACGGTCGCCTCCCCCAGCCCCGATGCACCGCCTGTGACGATGGCCGACGTACCCTGCAGATCCACGATGTGTTCCTTTCTTCCGAGCGCCTCGAGCCTACGGCGCATCGCACCTCCGAGCAGCGGCTCGTGATCGGCGTCTTCGATTCGGGGCTCGGCGGTCTCACGGTGGCCGGCCACATCAGGCGTCTCGCACCAGAAGCTGACTTGCTCTACATCGGAGACCGTGCGCGTGCGCCCTATGGGCCGAGGCCATCCGGCGAGGTACTCGACTTCTCCAGCGAGATCACGCGCCGGCTACTCGATCACGGAGCCGGGGTGATCGTGGTCGCGTGCAACACGGCCTCCGCAGCTGCTCTGCACCCGCTGCGGGCGGCGTTCCCTGATGTCCCGTTTGTCGGGATGGAGCCGGCTGTCAAGCCGGCAGCCCATCTCTCCGAGACCGGTGTCGTCGGGGTGGTCGCGACAGCAGGAACGCTCGATGGCCCGCTCTACGAATCGGTCGTGGAGCGCTTCGGGGTCGGCGTCGAGGTCGTTTCCGCAGCGTGCCCGGACTGGGTCGAACTGGTCGAGGCCGGAATGATCGATGCACCTGAAACAGTCGAATCAGTGGCGAAGTGCCTCGAGCCTTTGATCGAACGCAAAGCGGACCGAATCGTGCTGGGGTGCACACACTTCCCTCTGCTCGAGGGCGCGATCCAGCGTGCGCTCGCCGGGCGCGCCGAAATCGTCGACCCCGGACCGGCCGTAGCCAAACAGACGCTCCGCATCGCCGGACCGCTCGGGATCGAGCAGGGATCCGGCCGTCTCACTATCGAACTGACGGGCAACGATCGAGGCGTGGACCAGGTGCTGACGCTCGTCGGGTTGGCGAATACCCAGGTCGCCGTAATCTCTCAGATCACATGACGACCGCCCCGAACGAAGACCCGACCGACGCAGTCCTGTTGGACGCACTCGAACCAGAGGACGAGGAACTCCTCAGCCTCGAAGAACTCGCGGAGACGGCGAACATCTCGACCGTGGTGATCTCGATGCTCGTTCGAGAGGGTTGGATCGTCCCCCATCCCGGCCCAGGAGGAGACCGGTTCGATCGTGCCGACCTCGGAGCCGTGTCGGCAGGGCTCCGCCTCGTCGAAGCCGGGCTCCCGATGGCAGAGTTACTCGACCTGGCACGACGGATGGATGAGGCGATGGATCCGGTGGCCGAACTCGCCGTCGACGTGTTTGCCCGATTCGTTCGGGACTCTGTCGAGGCCAGCGCTGCATCGACCGCCGAAGCTGCCACCACGCTTCAGCGCGCCGTCGACGAGATGATGCCCGCCACTGCTGCACTCGTCGGCGAGCACTTCAGGCGGCTCGTGGTGAAACACGCAACGGCGAGGCTCGTCGAGGAATGAAGGTCACGACCCGTCTGCTCGACGACGCCCCTCCGCTCGTCGAGCACGATCCTCCACTCGCCTGGATCTCCGACGACCAGACGATCATCGGTTTCGGTGAGGCCTTCCGGATCTCTGCGGGCCTCGGGACGGAACGCTTCGATCGGGCACGGCGGGCGTTCGTCGACTGGCTCGACGGCTGTCGGATCGACGATCCGGTCGACCGAACCGGGACTGGTCCCGTCGCGTTTGCGTCCTTCACGTTCGACAGTCGATCGCCTGGCTCGGTTCTGATCGTTCCCGAAGTGGCGTTCGGCAGAAGCGGTGGCCAGTGGTACGTGACCGCCGTCGGCGACGCCGACCACACCCCATATCTCACCGCCGAAGAGCGCCCCGACGTCGAGCGAGATCGCCCTCGCTTCGCTGGAGCCTCGATCCCCGATGTTGCATGGGTGGAGGCCGTCGCCGAGGCAATCGAGCGGATTCGTCAGGGCGAAGCCCGCAAGGTCGTTCTGGCCAGGGACTTCGCCCTGTGGTCGAGGACACGCTTCGACACGACCCGGCTGATGGCCAAACTCGTCGAGCGGTTCCCGCGCTGCTTCACGTTCGCCGTCGACGGTTTGATCGGTGCGTCGCCAGAACTCCTCGTCCGGACCGACGGGCACACGGTCAGCTCGGTCGCACTCGCAGGTACCGCTGCTCGCTCGCATGATCCCGAGATCGATGCTCGATTGGGATCGGAGCTGCTCGATTCCGACAAGGATCGCCTCGAACACCTGCTCGCCGCCGAGTCGGTCGAACGAGTGCTCGAAGAGGTCACCACATCGTTGTCGAAGGACGAGACCCCCACGCTGCGCAAGCTGGACAACGTCCAACACCTGGCAACCGCCTTCGACGGTGTCCTGAGCGACCCGACTTCGGCAATGGAACTGGCCGGCCTGCTACATCCGACCGCAGCCGTCGGCGGCGACCCGACCGATGTTGCGCTCGAGATGATCCGCGAGCTCGAGGGGATGGATCGAGGCCGATACGCCGGGCCCGTCGGCTGGATGGACCGTCACGGGCGAGGCGAGTTCGCCATCGCACTCCGCTGTGCAGAGATCTCCGGTGCGCGCGCCCGACTGTTCACTGGTGCGGGGATCATGTCGGACTCGCTCCCTGAGAACGAGCTCGAAGAGACCAGGCTCAAGCTCGGCGCCATGATGTCCGCGTTGGAATAGCGTTCCAAGTTCCAAGTTCCACGTT
>CBDTYK010000258.1:0-3402 GCA_965364595.1 uncultured bacterium | reverse complement strand
ACCTGAAACTCGAACCGAACCCCGACATCCTCAAGACGGTGGCCGAACGCGAGGTCAGGCCGTTCCTCGTCGGCTTCGCTGCCGAATCCGGATCCCTCGATCGAGCCATCGACAAAGCGCAGCGCAAAGGCGTCGACCTGTTGGTGGCCAACGACGTGAGCAAACCCGGATCAGGATTCGCCACCGATACGAATGAGGTCTTGATCATCGGCCCCGACGGCTCGACCGATCAGTGGCCCATCATGGAGAAGATCGAAGTGGCCGCCAGGCTCTGGGATCTGATCGAACAGCGCCTGCCCGCTCGAGCGCAGCGTTCCTGACTTCTTTCGCAGCGCCCTATCCTCTCCGCCTCATGACTGCACCCGTCCCACATCGTTCGCACTTCAGCTCGGAGTCCGTGACCGAAGGCCACCCCGACAAGGTCTGTGACGCCGTGTCCGACGGGATCCTCGATGCCGTTCTCGCGCAGGACCCGATGGCGCGGGTTGCATGTGAGACCCTCGTCACCAAGGGCCGAGTCGTCATCGCCGGAGAGATCACCGCCGACGCCGACATCGACCCCGTCGCGATCGCGCGTGAGACCATCGCAGGCATCGGCTACGTGGGTATCGACGAGGACTTCGACGCCGAGACCGTGAGCATCGAGAATCTCCTGCATGCTCAGTCGCCCGACATCTCCGGCGGCGTGACCCAGTCGCTCGAAGCCCGCGCCGGCTCGAAGGACGCCCTCGACGAACTCGGAGCGGGCGATCAGGGAATCATGTTCGGGTACGCATGTGACGAGACACCCGACCTGATGCCGCTGCCGATCCAGTTGGCCCATCGCTTGGCCGAGCAACTCGCCATGGTCCGAAAAAACGGTGTCGTGGACTATCTACGACCCGACGGCAAGACCCAAGTGAGCGTCGCTTACGAGAACGGCGTGCCCCTGCATCTCAACTCGATTCTGATGAGCACGCACCACGCCGATGGTGTCGCTCCGTCCCAGATCGAGTCCGACCTCGAGGAGCTCGTCGTTGGGCCCGTGACGGAGCGATATCACGAGACCGGTGAGATCGATGTCCTGGTCAACCCATCCGGTCGGTTCGTCGTTGGCGGTCCCACGGCCGACACCGGACTGACGGGTCGAAAGATCATCGTCGACACCTACGGCGGGTATGCGCGCCATGGTGGGGGAGCCTTCAGCGGCAAGGACGTGACCAAAGTCGACCGATCTGCCGCATACGCAGCTCGGCACGCCGCCAAGAACGTTGTTGCGGCAGGTCTCGCCTCGCGCTGTGAAGTTCAGGTTGCGTATGCGATCGGGCGGGCTGAACCGTTCTCGGTGCTCGTCGAGGCCTTCGGTACCGCACAAATCGATCCGTTCAAGCTGTCGACCCTGGTCTGGGAGTTCTTCGACTTCCGACCTCAAGCCATCATCGATCGCCTCGACCTGCGGCGCCCGATCTATCAGGAGACGGCCGCATACGGTCACTTCGGTCGCCCGCAGTTCCCGTGGGAATCGACCAGGGCCGCCGACGAGCTGGCGGCAGCGGCGGCAGCGCTCTGACCGAGGAGGTCCGAGCCGCCCGGGTCGTCCCGGATGTGCCCAGCCATGCCGTCGACCAGGGGTTCTGGTATTCGATTCCGGAGCCGCTGGCCGATCGAGTCGAAGTCGGGAGCGCCGTGCGCGTGCCCCTCGGAGGGCGAAGGGTCAGGGGCTTCGTGGTGGAGATCGGCCACCGATCCTCCGATCGATTGCGGGACATCGCTCAAGTGTCCGGGCGCTCCACGATCTTGACGCCGGGATTGATCGAATCGTTGCGCTGGGCATCTCAGCACTATGTCGCACCGCTGGGTCCGATGCTGGCGAGAGCGGCGCCGCCCAACGTCGCCCCGGGTCCGCCCCGAAGCGAGCCGCCGGGGGATCACCAACGAGTCGACCATCTGCTCTCCGACATCGTCGACAGCGCTGCTGAGGAACGCAGACACCGGCCGGTCGCGCTGCTCGAGCACCCTCCGGTCGGTCTCGCGCCCCTCGCGCTGGACTGTGTGGCAGCCGGTGTCAGCCTCTTGGTCGTGGCGCCTACCGCACTGGAGGTCCATCAGATCGCCGGGGCGATCGAAGCGGCCGGGGTCGGCGTATCCACAGTCGTACCCGACATGGCCGACAAGGACGTGACCGGCGTGTGGCGGCGCGCCCGCCACCTCCCCGCTGTCACGATCGGTACGCCGAAAGTCGCCTCCTGGCCCATTCGAACTCCTGCGGTCTGTGTTGCGGTCGAGGAGAGCCGGCGCTCCATGAAGGATCGACAGTCGCCAACCGTCGCCGTCCGCGACCTTCTGATTGCTCGCTCTCGCCGGGAAGGCATCGTGTGCGTGTTCGCCGGACCCACACCGTCCGCGGAGCTGGTGGGGGCGGCCCCCGAGGTTCGGCGGCTCACCGCCGGTCGACTCTGGCCTCTCGTCGAAGTGGTCGATCGAAGGGCCGACCCGCCCGGCGGAGGGTTGCTCGGAGAGACGGCACGTCAGGCCCTCAGGGCGGTGGCGGGGCGAGGCTCGGTGTTCGTCTACGCCCATCGGCGTGGGTACTCGGCCGCATCCCGGTGTACCAGCTGTCGGACGCTTCGGGTCTGTTCCTCGTGCGGCTCCCGACCAGATACGGATACGTGCGCCCGCTGCGGGGCTGTCATCGGACCGTGCGCTGAGTGTGGTGGCGAACGGTTCGAACCACTTGGCGCCGGCGTCGGTCGGCTCATCGACGAGATCGGACGGATCGTCGGTCCTGGAGCAGTGGGTTCGGTGGATGATCGGCGTGTGGTTCGTGTCGGCACCGAACGCGACCTGACGAGACTGTCGGGCTGCGATCTCGTGATCTGGGTCGACAGCGATGGCCTGATCCGTGGCACCAACTACCGCGCAGCCGAGGAGGCCCTGCGGCTCGGTGCTCGCCTCGCCGGGATCGTCGGGGACGGGGGACGGCTCCTGCTTCAGACCAGTGATCCGCATCACCACGCCGTGGTGGCGCTGCGCCGGGCCGACCCTGTCGGGTTCTTCGATGTCGAGATCGACGCTCGCAGGGCATTCGGATACCCGCCGGCGGGGGAGCTGATGGTCATCGAGGCTCGTGAGCTCGACGACCCCGAGCTCGCCCACAGTGAGCTGATCGCAGTCGGAGGAACGGCGACGATCCTGGGTCCAGCCGAGTCGCCTCGTGGCGTCCGCTGGCTCGTCCAGGGCACGGACCTCAGCCGATTCAAGGGGGCGCTCCGTCCCGTGGTCGATCGCTGGCGGAGCGCCGGTGCTTCGGTCCGGATCGATGCCGACCCGATCGAGCTGTGAGGGTCGGCCGTGTTGATTCCGGCCGACTTCCGGACAGGTCAGCTGGAGGCGGAGGGACCCCGAGTCCGGAACAGGCGCCGG
>CBDTYK010000257.1:0-3419 GCA_965364595.1 uncultured bacterium | reverse complement strand
CTCATCCGACCTCGGGAACGGCTCCGTACATAGACCGTCGTACCCGAGTGAGGAGAGAAACATGCGACGCAGACTGTCCACCCTTCTGGCCGCCGTCTTGGCCATGACCCTGGTTGCCGTCCCGGCTACCGCAGACGAAGACGCCACGATCGTGAGCACCGTCGTCGGAAGCGACGACTTCGACATTCTCGAGGCCGCCGTTGGATTCACCGGAACGGCTGGGGCCCTCGACAACGTGACTGTCTTCGCCCCGACCGACAAGGCATTCACGAAACTGGCCGAGGATCTGGGCGCCACGGATCTCAGTGAGGCCGGCGTCATCAGCTTTCTCGTTGGGCTTGGCAAGCCAATCGTCACAGCGGTGCTGACATATCACGTCGCCCCGGGCGAACTGCTCTCCGATAACGTCGTCGGCGATGGGCAGGTCGACGCCCTCGGTGGCACGTTCGGCGTCTTCGCTCCCGGCGAGGCCGTGCGTTCCATCCAGCTGGTCGACAACGATCCCGACGCACGCAATCCGAAGTTCGTGAAGGGCGGACTCGACATTCAAGTGTCCAACGGTGTCATCCACGTGATCGACCGAGTGCTCCGCCCGATCGATCTCTAGAACAGCCATTGGCTACTGGCCGTTGGCCAGTAGCCAGAAGCCAACAGCGAGGTTGGAGGGCGGTGCGCCAGCACCGTCCTCCTTCTTCTCAGGCAGGGCCGACCTTCGGCACCAGGATGCCCGGCTCGTACTCGTGTCGCGGATACTGATCGATCGCCATCTCGGGATGATCGGCTCTGCCGCAGATCACGCAGGCCTCGCGTCCGCCTCCTCCGGCCTCGGAGATGACGGTCCCGAAAGCATGGAGCAACTGACCAACGAACTGCACCTCATCGGCGTCGAAACTGGTCCCGGTCTCGTTCTCGATCGCGCGTCGCAGACGCAGCGTCACTCGCTCGAGGATCTCCCTGTCGTTCTCCATCGGGGGCAAACCTACCGGAAATCAGTCCGGAAAGCCGCCATCTGACGGTCGGTTGCGCAGAAAACGCTCGATCTCGGACGCAAGGTCCTCGCCCGACGCAGGGAGCTCCTGATCGACAACGGCCTCCAGCCGCTCGACCATGGAGGCGATGTCGGGCCGAGCCTCCGTGATGGCATCGAGGTGGATCCGCTGCGCGTCGGCTTCGGCGGCAAGCCCGGCAACGTCGATCGCACATCCGAGATGACGTGAGATCCGCTCGACGAGGGCCAGTGAAGCCCCGTGGAAGTCGACACCGACATAGTGCGGAACCCTCGCCCAGAAGCCCATCGCTGGGATGCCGGCCGATGTGAGTTCCACCTCGATCGCCCTTGAAACCGCGGCCGGAACACGAATGAGCCCCTCGGGCCGCTCATCGGACTCCGGGATGCGCGCCAATTCCGACGCAGTCGTCAGGACCGGAACCGGACGAGTGTGGGGAACGGCCCATGGGATTCCGCCGATTCCGATGAGCTCGCTCACCCCGAGCTCGACCGCCAGGGTCCCGACCGAACCGACGAATCGTTGCCATCGCAACGCAGGCTCGGTTCCGGTCAACACAATGAGATCGCGCTCACCTCCGGTGACAGCAGTCATTGTGATAGCGGGCCATTCGAACGACTCGATGACACCCTCTCGCAACTCGTGCATCGGCCGCTGATCGCGGTAGTCGAACAGCTGGTCGGCGTCGAAGCGGATGAACGGCTCACGGTCGCCAGCGATCCATGCGAGC
The DNA here is from genome assembly GCA_965364595.1 of uncultured bacterium. Lineage (GTDB taxonomy): Bacteria > Actinomycetota > Acidimicrobiia > Spongiisociales > ZC4RG35 > JAHEDH01. The sequence continues at coordinate 1,682 of CBDTYK010000257.1, read as the reverse complement.
GCACCGGTGCCCGCCGCGCCTGCGTCGATCCAGCCATCGAACGCCACCAGCAGAACGGGAGCCTCGACGTCGGGTTGTGCCAGCCGCTGATACATGACTCCGAGTATGGCGTACTCCTTGCACAAGGAGTTCCTTCAGATAGATTCGGGGATCACCGATCAAACGGCATCCAATCCGAAGGGGATCGACGTGAACACGCGTCACACCACACTGCTTGCGGTTCTTGCGCTCGTCGTCGGCGCGTGCACCAGTGGAGCGAGCGACACGACGGCGGCGTCGACCACCACCACCGCAGCACCCACCACGACGACAGCACCCGATGCCGACGTCTGCACCGTTCTGAAAGTCGCCGACTTCGACTTGTCGAGTGGGATATCGGAGGTGTTCTCGCCCGAGAACTTCGCCGACCCCGAATCCGTGGACGAGGAACAACTCGGACAAGAGTTCGCTGATGTCATCATCGAGTACTACGACACCATCGCCGAGCTCGGTGACACGGCACCCGCCGACATCCGAGATGACTTCGCAGCAGTTGCCGCCGCCGTCGAGCCGCTGCAAGCGGAACTCGAGGATCTCGAACCGGGTGAGTTCAACGGTGCACTCGACGACTTCGCTCCCGAGGACTTCTCCTCACCGGAGTTGGAGGAGGCAGCCGGTCGGATCGAAAGCTGGACCAACCTCAATTGCGACGTCGAGGTGTCGGTCGACCCCGAGAGCGTGCTCACCGAGAAGATCTTCGCAGCTGCGTTCGCCTCACTGGGTGGGCTGTTCGAGGAATTGGGTGAGGGCCTCGGCGACCTGGGCGATCTCGGTGACCTGGGCGATCTCGGTGACCTCACCGGGGACCTGGGTGACAGCTTCGACGCCGTGACCTATGGAGACGACGCCGAGCTGGACGCATTGTGGGAACGGTGCCAGACCGACGACTACGCGGCTTGCGACGAGCTGTACTTCTCGAGTTTCAACGTCTACGAGCTGTTCTCCGTCACCTGCGCCGGAACCGTTCCGTTCTATGCATTCTCCACCAGCTGTGACGAGAAACACAACGGGACTGCCCAGTCCTACGGCGACGACGGGTTCCTCGATTCGCTCCATGACTCGTGTGCCGATGGGGATCCCTTCTCCTGCGACCAACTGTTCGGCTCTTCACCGATCGGCTCGGCATACGAAGCGTTCGCCCAGACCTGCGGCGACACACGAGATCCGTCGAACACGCCATGTGAGCTGACCAACTCAGACGAGCCCTTCACGTACGGCGACGATCCCGACTTCGACGCCCTGTGGGACACATGCTCGCTCGGTGACGCAGACACCTGCGACGATCTGTACTTCGAGTCGCCGTTCGGCTCCGCATACGAGGCATTCGGCGAAAACTGCCGCCTGCTGGCTGAGCGGGGCGAAGACTGCGCGCTGGTCGCCGAACTCCTGGACGGCCCCGTGGGTTGAGATCGCCTCCGGGTGGGTATTCCCGCACCCATGGCACTCAACTCAATCATCGACCGATATCGCGATCGCGTCGTCGACCGCGCCACCGATCCGTTCGGACATGCCGAGTATCCACTCGCCCGCACCCTCGACTACCCGGGCGATCCGGGGCTCTTCGGCCCCGAATCGGTGAGCTGGCGGGTCATCGGTGACGCTGCGGCCTTCGTCGGCGGCGTGCGGGCACTGCTCGTTCAGGC
>CBDTYK010000256.1:0-3430 GCA_965364595.1 uncultured bacterium | reverse complement strand
CCTACCCGGTGTTGCGCATGCCGGCGGCGACGCCGTTGACGGTGAGGAGGAGTGCGCGTGCGGTCTCCGGGTCCTCGTGGCCGTTGCGGCTGCGCTCCAAGAGTGCGATCTGCAGGAAGTTGAGCGGATTGAGGTAGTTGTCTCGAACCGACAGCGTTCGCTTGAGGACGGGCAGGCGTTCCATCAGTCCTCCGCCCGTCATCCAGGCGATCTGGTCGACCGTCCGGTCGTACTCGTCACGGATCACGTCGAACAGATGGCGGTGCTTCTCCGGCACGAGCTGTTGCACGTACCGCTGTGCGATGTCCATGTCGGTCTTGGTCAGCGTCATCTCGACGTTCGACACGAACGTCTGGAGGAACAGCCACTTGTCCATCATCTCCCGGAGCACCTCGTCGCCGTGCTCCGCTCGATAGGTGGCGATCCCGGTACCGACCCCGAACCAGCCGGGGACGATCTGTCGTGACTGGGTCCAGCCGAACACCCACGGGATGGCCCGGAGGTCCTCGAGGCCTGCCCCGCCGCCGCCTGGGCGTCGCGACGGCCGAGAGCCGATGTTCATCTGCCCGAGTTCTTCGACCGGCGTCGCCGACAGGAAGTACTCGACCAGTCCGGGTGACTCGACGAGGTTCCGATACTTGGCGAAGGCCGCGTCCGAGACACCCTCCATGGTCTCCGTCCACCGATCGAGCACGTCTTTCGGCTGCCGGGAGACCCGATGCAGCAAGGACGCCTCGAGAACGGACGACAGCGCGAGCTCGAGGTTGCGAGCGGCGATCGGCGGAAGGCCGTACTTGTCGGAGATGACCTCGCCCTGTTCGGTCACCTTGATGGGGCCGTCGATGGTCCCAAACGGCTGCGCCAGGATCGCCTGGTGGGTGGGGCCACCGCCACGGCCGATCGTGCCTCCCCGACCATGGAACAACCGCAGGGTGATGCCGTGCTTCTGAGCGGCATTGCGGAGCAGTCGCTGGGCCTTGTAGATCTCCCACTGCGAGGTGGTGATGCCACCGAACTTGTTGGAGTCCGAGTACCCGAGCATGACCTCCTGGACGTCGCCCCGCAGCGCGACGATCTTCCGGTACGGCTCACACGACAGCAGGCTGTCCAGCAGGTCGCCGGCGCGGCGTAGCTCTTCGATGGTCTCGAAGAGCGGGACGAAACCAACCCTGGCAATGCCACCATGCAGGTCGATCAGCCCCGTTTCACGTCCGATGACCGCTGCGGCGAGCACGTCGTCGATTCCTCGGGTCATCGAGATGATGTAGCTCTCGATGATCTCATCGCCGAACCGGTCGAGCGCCTCTGTGACCGCCCGGAACGAATCGAATGTGATCTGCGCTCGACCTTCGAGCGCCGTCGCAGGCGAGGAGAGCGGCCGACGACTGCCCAACTCTTCCTTCAACAGTTCGGTCCGGTCTTCTCTGGTGAGATCGTCGTAGTGGATGTGGATCCGATGGAACAGCTGGTTCAGCACCTCATGATGCCGCTCGGCGTGCTCACGGACGTCCATCGTTGCGAGATGGAACCCGAACGTGGAGGCCGTGGCCGTCACCCGTCGGAGCACGCCGTCGGCGATCAGCTGGCCACTGTCGGCGGCCAACGAGCGGTGCATGATCTCGAGTTCGTCGATGAGATCCTGCGGGACCCGATAGTCCTGGCCGGGGACGTGTTTGGCGTCGTCGGCGATCCGGCGGCGAGTGTTCCGGAGCCGCTGGTGGATGTAGGCGCACTTGAGCCGATACGGCTCTTCGGCGTTGAGGTTGCGGAAGCGTTCCCAGACGGCCGGGAGCTCCACGCGGTCCTCATCGAGGCTCTGCGCCAACTCATCGCTGATGGTGCGGATGGCCGACGACGTCGACATCTCCTCTGCGGCCACCTCGATCATCTCGATCAGGTTCCGAAGTCCGTGGTCGTGTTGGACCTCGAGGACCGACAGCGTGGTCTCAGCTGTCACGGAAGGGTTGCCGTCGCGGTCACCTCCCACCCACGTGCCGAAGCGGATGGGCACCCCGAACTCCGAACGAGGACGTCCCAGACGCTCGAGCTGGACCGAGATGTCCTCCCCGAGCCCGGGGAGCACGTCGGTCTCGAGTTGGCCGAAGTAGAAGATCGCCGAGCGAGCTTCGTCGATGGGCTTCGGGCGTGCGCCTCGGAGTTCGTCGGTCTGCCAGATCTGGTCGATGATCTCGGCGATGCGGCGGTCGATTCGTTCCAGCTCGGCATCGGTGCGACGCGGGCTGAGCCGATCGTCCAGCAGTTCGGCGATCGTCCCGAGTTTCGTCAGCAGCGTTCGGCGGGCGGCCTCGGTCGGATGGGCCGTGAACACGGGCCGCAGCTCGAGCCGGTCGAGGACGCCGGCCACCAGTTCGGGGTCGAGGTCGGCCTCGATGACGCGGTCGACGGTTGCGGCCAGTGTCCGATCGGAATCGAGCATCGTCAGGTCGCCGACGCGGTGGGTCTGTTCGGCGACGTTCGCGAGGTAGAAGTAGGCGGAGAAGGCCCGGACGAGATTGATGGTCTGTTCGATGTCGAGCGATCGGAGCAGTTCGTCGAGTTCTTGGAACTCACCTCCGCTCGACCGTCCTTCCTTGGTGAGCGAGCGGACACGTTCAACCAAGTCGAGCAACTCAGGTCCGTGCTGGCGGATCAGGGCATCGCCGAGTTGCGAGCCCAGCCGTCGGATGTCGGCTCTCAACAGTGCATCGGTGTCTTGTGCGGTCATGCTCTCGGCCCTGTTGTCGATGGCGTGAGGCTAACGAGGGCGGGGCAGCGGGGGAAAGGGCGCGATTGCAGCTTCGTTGGTGGTGTTCGTGTTCTTGTGACGTCGTTTCGTGGGTGTTGTCGACGGCCGGGCGGCCGCCTTGTTGCGGTCTCCGTCACAAGAACGGTCCTCCACTCGAGGCTGGTTGGAGTCGCTGCCGCCGCGTGTCGCCCGGGATTCCCTCTGTTCTTGCGTCGTCACCGGGACGGTCCTCCGGAATGCCTGGGCTGGGTCGTGTGGCCGTGCCGACCCAAGAACATCGGCAGGAGCGACGGCCCGACTCCAGCGGCCGCGTCGAGGCGCGGCGGGGGGTTCGTTTGTGTCCTCGGTTTCGTTGGTGGTGAGTGCGTTCTTGTGACGTCGACTCGGCCAGGTGATCGGCCGGGCCATCAGCTCGTGGGTTGCGGCCGCCGTCACAAGAACGGTCCTCCACTTGCGCCGGGTTGGAGTCGCTGCCGCCGCGTGTCGCTCGGGTTTCCCTCTGTTCTTGCGCGTCACCGGGACGAGGCTCCGGAATACCGAGCTGGGCGTGTGAACGCGCCGACCCAAGAACATCGGTAGAAGCGGCGGCCCGACTCCAACGGCCGCGTTGAACCGCATGCCGCATGCCGCATTGCGCATACCGCATGCCATATTGCGCATACCGCAAGCTGGATCGCGGACAGC
>CBDTYK010000255.1:0-3452 GCA_965364595.1 uncultured bacterium | reverse complement strand
CGGAAAGAAGGGGTTGATGGTGGCGGCATTCGCCTGGATGGCATTGGTGTTCGCCTTGGTGCCCACGCTCGGGAATCTCCCGATCGACAAGACGGCGCAGGGATATGCACTGGTCCTGCTCCTGTCGGTGCCGCTGGCAGTGCTGGGCGTGTTGCCCAATGCCGTGCTCGCGGACATCGCCGACTCGGATGCGAGAAAGACGGGAGAGGCCCGGGAAGGGATGTTCTTCGCGGCGAGAACCCTGATGCAGAAGGTCGGCCAGACCGCCGGTGTCGTCATCTTCGCCATGGCGACGACGCTCGGGCGCGACGTCGGAGACGACCTGGGGATCCGCCTGTCCGGCGTCATCGGATTCGTGTTGTGCCTCGCAGCGGCAGTCGTGTTCTCCCGGTACGACGAGAAGGCGACGATCGCGTGACTGAGCTCTTCGACCCCCTGGCCGGGCCGTTCCGGCATGAAGGCACCAATGGCGAAGCGGCGATCCTCGTGCATGGGTTCACGGGCGTCCCCGCCCACTTCCGGCCGATGGGCCAGGTTCTTGCAGACGCCGGCTACACCGTCGTCGCTCCATTGCTGGCCGGGCACGGAACGTCGATCGAGGACATGGCCCGGACCGGACGCAACGACTGGATCGGATCTGTCCGCGACGCCCACGAGACGGTCGCCGACCAGCACGACCGGGTCCACTTCGTCGGACTGTCCATGGGCGGTCTGATCTCGATCATCGTGGGCGCCGAGGTCGCAGCCGCGACCATCACGACGATCAACAGCCCCATCGTGTTCAGGGACAAGAAGATCTACCTCGCCGGCCTGGCGCAGGCCTTCCAGCCCGAAGTTCGCTGGCCCGAAGAGGACCCTCCGGATCTCGACGAGGACGTGCAACCGTATTGGCTGACCTACTCGGGGTTCCCGACGAAGGCATCGGCCGGGCTGTTGTCGATCTCCCGGCAGGCGCTCAGGACGGCGGAGCGTGTCACCTGCCCTGTACTGGTCGTCCAGTCACTCGTCGACGAGTCCGTCGATCCCAGGAGCGCGACCAAGCTCGCTGAAGCGTTCGGCCCGTCGGCACGGTTGGTGTGGCTCGAGTCCTCGATCCACAATGCCCTACTCGACCGCGAACGCGACGTCATCCACCAGGCGGTGCTCGATCGGATCTCGACAGATTCCGTTGTGAGCTGAGTCTGGGATATCGTTCGGCGCCATGAATCCCACGATCGCCATCTTCGGCTCCTCACGCGCAACGAGCGACCAACCGCTCTACCGGGACGCGTTCAAGCTCGGAAGGACGCTCGCCGAGGCCGGGTTCGTGATCGCCAACGGTGGCTACGGCGGTCTCATGGAGGCCACGGGCATGGGGGCCTCAGAGGTCGACGGAACCGTGATCGGTGTGACCGCACCGTCCGTCTTCCCCGATCGAGCCGGTGCGAACCCTTCGGTATCGCAGGAGATCGTCGCCGACACCGTCGGGCTTCGGATCGCTCACCTCGTCGACGGTGCCGACGCAACCATCGCATTGCCCGGATCACTCGGCACCACCGCCGAGTTCATCGTCGCCTGGAACACCTGCTTCGTCGCTCCGTTGAGCGGTCGCCGCCCGAAGCTCAACATCGCCGTCGGCCCGCGCCTTCGCCGATTGACCGAACACCTCTCCGAGGAACTCGGAGCCGATGCCAGCCTGATCACCTGCGTCGACTCGATGTCCGAGGCGGCGGAGATCGCAATCGATCGATTCGATTTGCCCCTCAACTCTTGAGTCCATTCCTATGCTGACAACAGTGAAACTCTTGCCACGTCGCGTGCCTGCCGATTGCAAGGCAGAGATCCACCGCTTCGGAGAAGCTCAACAGGCGGGCCCTGGCATTCTCCGACGGATCTGTGTTCATTGCTCTCACGTGTCGATCGATCTCACGGCCCCGCAGCCAAGTGAGCGAGGTCATCACCGCCGCCGGCGGTCTCGTGTTCTCCGACATCGATGGAGACCTGCGCATCCTGGTGATCCACCGGCCGCGATACGACGACTGGTCGCTCCCGAAGGGCAAGCACGACGAAGGCGAGGCCGACGATGCGGCAGCGCTGAGAGAGATCCGTGAGGAGACGAACGTCATCGGTCGTATCGTGTCGCGTCTCGCCGACGTCGTGTACATGACACCGAACGACAACCCCAAGCGCGTCTCGTACTTCGGCGTTCGTGCGATCCAGACACCCAAGTTCAAGCCGAACTCCGAAGTGGATCGCATCGAATGGCTCCCCAAGAAGGAGGCGCGGAAGCGGCTCACCTACGAGCATGACCGCGAGTTGCTCAAATCGGTGTCGCTCAAGCGGCTCGCCGAGACAGGACATGTCCACCTCGTCCGTCATGCCGCAGCCGGAGACCGCGCCTCGTGGCAAGGGGACGACCGGAAACGCCCGCTCACGACGACAGGACGTCTTCAGGCGACGGCGATCGCCGACCTCCTCGAGCCTCGGATCGCGTCAGGTGTCCTGTCGAGCCCCTATGTGCGCTGCGTCGAAACCGGCCAGCCGCTCGCCGATCGATGGGGCCTCCGCGTCGGACTGGCCGGTTTCCTGGAGGAAGGATCACAGGGCCTCGGATTCTTCGACTTCGTGGAGTCCAGACCGCGCGATGAGATGGTCATGGTCAGCCACGGCGACGTCATCCCCGCCATCATCGACCGGCTCGGCAACCGCGGCGTTCCGTTGACGAGTCGAGCACTCGACGGGAAGCTCGACTGCCAGAAGGGATCGAACTGGATGCTCACGACTCGCAACGGGCACGTGATCGCCGCCGAGTACATCCCACCGCCCGAGGTGTGACGCCGGACCGGGCGGTCACCCGAGGGCTGCGTCGACCAGCGCTTCCTGTTGTTGGGCGTGGCGTTTGGCAGATCCGGTCGCAGGGCTCGCCGCCGGCGCCCGTCCGGAGAAGGTCGGCTCACGTCCGAAGATTCTCCGCATCGGATGCCACATGAAGTGGTACGCACCCATGTTCTCGGGCTCTTCCTGACACCACACCAACTCCGCATCCGGGTGCGCCTGAGCGATCGCTGCGAGGGCATCCTCTGCGATCGGATACAGCTGCCCGATCCGGGCGATGGCCACATCGGTCAGCCCTCGCTCGTCCCGCCGCTTCACGAGGTCGTGGTACACCTTCCCGGCACACAGGATCAGCCGACGCGCACCCTGAACATCGGGATCGGCGATCACCTCCTCATAGCTGCCCTGTGTCAGGTCCTCGGTGGTCCCGAACGTCGCCCGGGTTCTCAGCAGCGATTTCGGCGTGAAGACGATCAGCGGCTTTCGGGGTCGGGTGAGCGCTTGTCGGCGGAGCAGGTGGAAGTACTGGGACGACGTCGCCGGGACCGCCACCCTGAGGTTGTCCTCTGCGCACAACTCGAGGAACCGTTCGATCCGAGCACTGGAATGCTCCGGGCCCTGACCCTCGTATCCGTGTG
>CBDTYK010000254.1:0-3476 GCA_965364595.1 uncultured bacterium | reverse complement strand
AGCGAACTCCCGCTCGTACATCACACGGCGGGGCCACTCGATCTCGCCTTGCGAACCGCATCGAGCGCCTCATCGAGATCGGACAGCCATTCCGACTCGTTCGCTCCGACCAATCGCACACACCAGGCCAGAGCCTCACTCCGGGAGCGGGCAACGCCGGCGTCGATGAGCGTGTCGAGAACTCGGCGCTCGTCCATCCGCAGCCTCGTCATCGCCGGAGCGGCGAGCGTTGCGAAGAGATACTCGTCGCCGGCGCAGGTGACACCCCAGGAGACCTTCTTCTCGAAGAGTCGCTCGGCCTCCCTGGCGATCTCGATCCGATGTTTCCTCGTCCGCTTGCGAAACCCGTCGACCTTCGACTCCACCGCCGCCGCTTTAACGGCCTCGGAGTCGTCGTCCTCGAAGCTCGGGGCGCCGAGGGCTCCAACCAGAAGGATCTCGTCTCGGTCGATTCTGAACTGGGGGCGACCCTCGAACCAATCGTCGGGAAGGCGACCGACGAACCAACCGACGATTGCCTCCACTTCCTCGGTGCGTTCCGTCACGTCAACTCCTTTGTGTGATCAAGTTCACTTACATGATTACACAATTACCACGCAAGGTCAACGACATGTTCAGGTGTCCTCGATGATCCCGGCGTCCGACCCGCTGCGTCCGTCACGGCCTCCCACCAACACCCATACGGCCAGGAGTGACAGTGCCGCCGCACCCATGCCGAGGCCGAGCCAACCCCACTGCTCGGTGTCGTCGTCCTCCTCGGCCACCTCGGCCAACGGAGCAACCATGCCGAGGGTGGCTCGATCGACTCCGAGTTGGGTCAGCCTGAGCGGGTCCGACTGTCTCGGCTCTTCACCCAGCACCTCGAACACGACCACCAGGTCGATCTGACGGCTCTCGAGCACTGCTCCGAACTCGCCCCCGCCCCGGTCGGCGAGCGAGACCGTTTCCTGCCGGCCACCGGGTTCGATCACATGGGCGACGACCGACCCCGTGCCCTCGATCATCACCTCGAGCTCGATCCGGATCCGGTCGGGGCCGATCTGCTCTGCAGAGGCCGTCGCCTCACCGAAACCGTCACCGGCGGGCATCAGCAACAAGAGCACAGCTACGAGCCAGGTCATGGGCGCAGACTATCGCTGTCGCGCGGCTCCGAGATCGACCCGGCCGCCGGAGGAAGAGGGTGCGCTACCCTCTTCGGTTCCCGACAACGAGAGCCATGCCCACACCGAAAACCCTCTTCGAGAAGGTCTACGACGAGCACATCGTCCGTTCGGCTCCCGGCGAGCCCGACCTCCTCTACATCGACCTGCACCTCGTCCACGAGGTCACATCACCCCAGGCATTCGACGCCCTCCGCCTCTCCGGGCGCACCGTGCGTCGGCCGGATCTGACCGTGTCCACCATCGATCATGGCGTACCGACCGCCGACCGCCATCTCGGCATTCGCGACGCAATGTCGAAGCGCCAGATCGATGCGCTCGTGTCCAACTGCGAGCAGTTCGGGATCACCCTGTTCGGGCTCGACGATCCACGGCAGGGCATCGTCCACGTGATCGGCCCGGAGAACGGAATCACCCAGCCGGGCATGACCATCGTGTGCGGAGACAGCCACACGGCCACACACGGAGCCTTCGGCGCCTTGGCGTTCGGGATCGGAACCTCGGAGGTCGAGCACGTCCTCGCAACCCAGACCCTCCCCCAGAACCGACCGCTCTCGATGGGCATCGAGGTGGACGGTGAACTACCTGCCGGAGTGACGGCGAAGGACATCATCCTCGGCATCATCGCCCGGATCGGCACCGGCGGCGCGACCGGTCACGTCATCGAGTACCACGGCTCCGCGATTCGAGCCCTGTCGATGGAGGGCCGCATGACGATCTGCAACATGTCGATCGAAGGCGGGGCTCGCGCAGGCATGATCGCCCCTGATGACACCACCTTCGAATACCTCCAGGGCAGGCCGTACGCCCCGACGGGCGCCGACTGGGACGCCGCTGTCGAGCACTGGCGCTCGCTCGCCACGGATGACGGAGCCTCGTACGACGAGGAGCTCTTCATCTCCGCTGCGGACCTCGAGCCCTACGTGTCATGGGGCACCAACCCCGGCCAGACCGTGCCGGTCTCCGCGTCGGTCCCCGACCCCGACGCCATGGAGGACCCCGTCGAGCGAGAGTCGGCGATCCGGGCGCTCGAGTACATGGACATCGCCCCTGGAACGCCGATCATCGAGCTTCCATTGGACCGCATCTTCCTCGGATCGTGCACGAACGCCCGCATCGAGGACCTTCGGGTCGCTGCTGCGATCGTCGAGGGCAAGAAGGTTGCGCCGAACATCACGTCGGCGATGGTCGTGCCCGGCTCTGGGCTCGTGAAGCTCCAGGCCGAGGAAGAGGGCCTCGATCGCATCTTCAAGGAAGCAGGTTTCGAGTGGCGAGATGCCGGGTGTTCGATGTGCCTGGGCATGAACCCCGACATCCTGCTGCCAGGTGAACGCTGCGCCTCGACCTCCAACCGGAATTTCGAGGGCCGCCAGGGCAAAGGCGGCCGCACCCATCTCGTATCACCGCAGATGGCTGCCGCGGCCGCCGTCGAAGGTCACTTCGTCGACGTGAGGAGCTACCGATGAAGCCCGTGACCGTGATCACCGGATCGATGGCTCCGCTTCCCCGGGCCAACGTCGACACCGATCAGATCATGCCAAAGCAATGGCTGAAGCGGGTCGAGCGGACCGGGTACGGCCAATACGTCTTCGACGACTGGCGGCGCGACGAAGAGGACTTCGTCCTCGAGCGGCCCGAATACCAGAACGCCAAGGTGTTGGTCACCGGCCCCAACTTCGGCTCCGGATCGTCGCGAGAACACGCCCCGTGGGGCCTGCAGGACTGGGGTTTCGAAGCCGTGATCGCCCCGTCGTTCGCCGACATCTTCTTCAACAACTGCACCAAGATCGGTCTCGTTCCGATCGTGCTGTCGGACAAGGAGGTTCAATGGCTGTTGGAGTTGGCGAACGCCAACCCCGACGCGACGATCACCGTCGACGTGGCCGCTCGGACCGTGACGTACGGCGCCGAGTTCGAGGCGACCTTCCCGCTCGACGACTTCACCCAGTACCGCCTGTTGAACGGACTCGACGACATCGGGATCACGCTGCAACACGTCGACGCCATCGACGCGTTCGAGGTGAGCCGACCGAGTTTCAAACCGGTGCTTTGAAGAGTCCTGGGTTCTGAGTTCTGAGTTCTGAGGTGCACATCACCGGTTCTCAGGCGTGAGCGACGGGAACCGGTGCCTGATCTGGTGCGTCTCACAACAATGACAGGAGAATGTGGATGATTGAACGGATCGGTGCGATCCTCGTGCTGGCGGTCGCCGTGTCGGCGTGCATCGTTCAGTCCTCTGAAGACAACCGGGCCGAGGCGTACGAGTTCGTACCCGTGCCCGTCGGTCAGCAGGAAGCAGTGGAGGCGTTCAGGTCG
>CBDTYK010000253.1:0-3493 GCA_965364595.1 uncultured bacterium | reverse complement strand
CCCGAGCGCGAGCGTGTCTGCGACCTCGGCTATCTGCGGGTCGCCTACCAGCGAGAGGACGAGTCGATCGGTTGGCGTTGTCCCGCCGAACCGGTCGACCAGTACGTCCGCAAGGGCGGCGCGATCGAAGACACCGAGGGTCGCAAGTGCCTGTGCAACGCACTGATGTCCAACATCGGCCTCGGTCAGGTGAGGGAGGGCGGATCGGTCGAGCACCCGATCCTCACCGCCGGCGACGATCTCGACAGCATTCGTCGCTTCCTCCCCGAAGGTGCCGACTCTTATTCGGCGGCCGACGTGATCGCCGGACTTCTCTCGGTCTAGCGACTGCTCGCCTGGAGAAACTCGAGGCCGGGATCATCCCCGACCTCTTTGCGGCGCCGACCGCCCGATTCGTTCATACTTGGGGAGACGAGCGAGAGGCATTCATGGCGTTGCTGTACGACTGGGGTTTCTATGTCAAGCCGGGACGGCGCGACGACTTCCTGGCCTGGCTGGGAGAGAACGAGTCGCGTCTGGTCGACCTCGCGCCCAAGAACTACGAGTACATCGGCACCTATCGGTCGCTGAGCCCCGAGCCCTGCGACTTCCACCAGGTGTGGAGGTACGGCTCGGAGCGTCCACCGGATCTGCGTGCGGCCGCGGCGGCTACGTCCGGTGACTTCACCGAGGTGGCACGCGAGTACCTCGACTTCGTCGACACCAGTCGGGAATCCGAAGAGGAGTTCCGGCTGTACCGCGGCGCGGTCGACCCGTCCTGAATCTCACGGCTGCGTGAGCCACGGTGGATGACGTCGACATCGAGGTCGATGGGGATCTGATCACGATCACCCATCCCGGCAAGGTGATGTTCCCGGCGTACGGATGGACCAAGCTCGATCTGGTCGAACACTATCTCACCTGCGTGGATGGCGCGCTTGCCGGCGTCTTCGGTCGGCCCACCATGCTCAAGCGGTTCCCCCGCGGCGTCGGCGAGAAGCCGTTCTTCCAGAAGCGGGCCCCGAAGTCGGCGGGCGAGCGGGTGTTCGTGGAGTTCCCGTCCGGGAGGACCGCCGGATACTTCGTGCCGAGAACTCCCTACGACGTCATCTGGATGGCGCAGCTCAACTGTGTCGACCTGAACCCGTGGCCGACGCGAGTCGATCATCTCGAGAATGCCGACGAGCTCAGGATCGACCTCGATCCGACGCCGGAGGCGACTTGGAATGACATCCAACAGGTCACGCTCGAGGTGCGGGACACGCTCCAACAGTTCGGCCTCGTCGGCTACCCGAAGACCTCCGGTTCCAAGGGGATGCACATCTACGTCCGGATCGAGCCCCGGTACTCGTTCCTCGAGGTCCGCAAGGCGGCGCTGGCGTTCGGTCGGGAGGTGGAGCGGCGGCGTCCGGACATCGTGACCACCGAGTGGTGGAAGGAAGATCGCCATGGAGTGTTCATCGATTACAACCAGAACAGCCGGGACCGAACCGTGGCGAGCGCCTATTCGGTGCGGCCCACCGGCTGGGTGTCGGCGCCGCTCACCTGGGACGAGGTTCCCGATGTGGAGCTCGCCGACTTCCCGATGGTCGGTTTTGCAGAACGGTACGAGCGGCTCGGGGACGTGATGGAGCCGATCGACGACGAGTTCTTCTCACTCGACCAGCTCCTCGAGCATGCAGAACGTGATGTCGCAGGCGATCTGGAAGGGGAGCCATGGCCGGCCAACTTCGGAAAGCCGCGAGGTCGGCGGAGCTGGTGGCCGCGGCCCGAGGATTCACAGGGGGCAGGGGCGGACGCTTCGTGAATGAGCCGATCACCCTGGTGAACGACGTGCCGATGCTGGAGCGGCTCGTTGCACTGCTGTTCCTGGTTGTCGGCGCACCACTGACATATCTCGTGTGGACCGAGAGCGGCGAGCTCCCCGACATCCTCGTTCCGGTGGTGAGCGTCGGCCTCCCGATACTGGTGCTCGTCGTCGTGTGGCGGGCGTTCATGCATCGCCACCGAGTCCGCGTGACGCTGTATCCGGGCGATTCGAGTGTTCGTGTCGAAGAGCGACTGCTGTTCTCCGTTCGGCGGTCGACCGTCACCGTCGAGTCGGCCGAACTCGAGATCGGGGAGGACATCGACGGTGACCCATACGGCTCGCTGGTGCTGCACCTCGCCGCCGGGACAGACCTGGTCGCCGCAGAAGGCACCGACATCGAGATGCTGCGGCGACGTCTACTCGAGGTCCAGCAGTGGCTGCGCCGCGTGTGACCGTCCGCTGAGCCCACCTCGAGTCCGGTGATCTGCCGATCAGTCCGGGGTGGCCCATCCGACGGCGAGCAGATGGCCGGTGGCCCCGAACAACGAGGGCTCACGTTCGAGCATGCGAAGGAGATCCATCACCTGACGGCGTTGCTCGGGATCGGCGATCCGTTCGTCGAGATCAGGGGCAGCCCAGGCGATGCTCTCGACGGCGAAGAGCTCGACGGCTGCGAAGCCGGCATCGGTGAACTCCTCTTTCAGCTCGTCTGCGTGATGGAAGAACGCGGTGGTGAAGAGGCGCGGATCTTCGGTTGTGTTGATGTGCACGCCGTCGACCAGGTCGCGCTCGACCACCGCTCGGAATCCAGCATCGTCGATGGTTCCGCTGTGCAGGCTGTCGATGGCCGAGGCGAACCGATTGATCGCTGCGGCGAGCACGGGTTTGCCGGTCTTCACGACGCGCTTCGCCTCGGTCAACGCAAGGAGCCGGTCACTCCGGTCGGTCAGGTGATACAACGGTCCGAGCAGGAGTGCCATGTCGAAGGAGTCGTCTGGATAGTCGAGCGAACGAGCGTCGCCGACCTCGGCAGCGGCGATGTCCTTCGAGCGCGCTCTCGCCTGGTCGATGTGCCTGGCGACCGGATCGATGAGATGCACGTCGTATCCGAGGTCGGTGAGCCACTCGGCATAGACGCCGGGCCCCCCGCCGATGTCGATGATGCGTGCCGGCGGCTCGGGGATGAACCGGCCGATGAGTTCCTTGGTCCGCAGCAGTTCGACCTGACCCCAGCCTCCTGAGAACAAACGCTCGGCCTCGTCGTAGTCCTCTTCGTAGTGCTGGATGATCTCCCGCGGGATCTCGTGCTCGTCGGTCATGAATTGAACGCTACCGCTCGGCTGCGGACGGGAACATGGGCTTTCGATACGCTTCCAGCATCTGCGAGAGGGATGGTGGGTTGCGTATCGCGTTGCTGTTGTTCGACGAAGTCGACCTGCTGGATTTCGGCGGTCCGTACGAGGTGTTTCTGACCGCCGATCGGTTGTTGCGCAGGACCGGTGACGACCGGACCTTTCAGGTGCTCTCGCTGACGCTCGATGGCGAACCCGTCACGGCGTATGGCGGAGTCGGCCTGATACCGGACGGGCGTCTCGACGAGTCTGGCGAGTTCGACGTGCTGGTCGTGCCCGGGGCGATCGCCATCTCCGACGTTGCTTCGGACCGGTCGCTGATCGATTCGATCCGCTCGTCGGCCGGGCGTGT
>CBDTYK010000252.1:0-3496 GCA_965364595.1 uncultured bacterium | reverse complement strand
ACCGATGGACCAGTGACGACCAGCTCGGTTTCGTGCGCGCGTCCACGCTGTCGAACGATGGTGGCGAACCGGTGTCCGTCGAGTACGTCGACGGGCTGGTGGGTCTCCTCCCCTATGGCCTCGACCCGGCCGTCTACCAACGACTCAGCAACCTGACGAACGCCTACAAGCGCAGTGAAGTGATCGACGCTGAGCACCGTCTCGCCGTGTTTCTGCTCGAATCGGGTATCACCGACCGGCCAGAACCCGCCGAAGTGCTCCGCTGTACGTCGGTGTGGTCGGTTGGCCCCGACGCGGAGGTCACCGTGACACGCGATGCGCTCGAGCAGCTGTCATCCGGTCAGGACGTGCAGCCCGCCCCGAAGTCGACCGGGCGCCCTGGCTCGTACCTGCTGCACGGCTCGCTGGACATCGCACCAACGGCCACGACAACCTGGCACATCGTCGCCGACGTCGCACAGGATCAGGCGGCGGTGGTCGCTCTCCGGAACCTCCTTCGCTCAGAGCCCGACACGTTCGACCTGGTGACCAAGGCGGTCGAACACTCGGGCGAAGGGCTCGTCGAACTGATGGCACCGGCCGACGCACTGCAACGGACGGGTGATCGCGTCGCCACCGCCCATCAATTCTCCAACGTGACGTACAACGTGATGCGTGGCGGTGTCCCGATCGACGGGTACCGCATCTCGAGTCATGACTTCGAGGCCTTCCTCAGAGATCGCAACCGCCAGGTCGCCGGGCGCCACGGCGAATGGCTCGACTCACTTCCCGACACGATCGACCGAGCAGCGCTGCTCGAACAGGCGCGCAGTCAAGGAGATCCGCAGCTGGTGCGGCTGAGCCTCGAATACCTGCCGTTCGGGTTTGCCCGCCGGCACGGTGACCCGAGCCGACCGTGGAACACCTTCTCGATCAGGGTCCGCGACGCCGACGGTGAGCCGTATCTGTACTACGAGGGCAACTGGCGCGACATCTTCCAGAACTGGGAAGCGTTGTGCATGAGCTTCCCGGAGTTCCTCGACGGCGTCATCTCGGTGTTCGTCGACGCCTCCACCCCCGACGGATACAACCCATATCGGATCACCCGGTCCGGCATCGACTGGGAGGTCCCCGATCCGGAGGACCCGTGGAGTGGCATCGGCTATTGGGGAGACCATCAGATCATCTATCTCCTCAAACTGCTCGAGGCGAGTGAACGATTCCACCCGGGTCGGGTCGAGAGATCCTTGAGCGAGCGACTGTTCTCGTACGCCGACGTTCCGTACCGAATCGCCCCTTACGAGGAACTGGTCCGGAATCCGAAGTCGACGATTCACTTCGACGAGGCAGCACACGGGCTCTCCGCCGAACGCGCCGGGCGACTCGGGGGAGATGGACGCCTGCTCCTCGACGACGTCGGAGAGGTCTACCTCGTCACGCTGGCAGAGAAGCTGGTCGTTCCCGCACTCGCGAAACTCTCGAACTTCGTGCCTGGCGGCGGCATCTGGCTGAACACCGAACGACCCGAATGGAACGACGCCAACAACGCACTCGTCGGGTACGGCCTGTCGATGGTGACGCTCTACCAGCTACGCCGCTATCTCCACCACCTCCGAATCCTCATCCAATCCGCAGACGTGGATCAGGTCTCGATGTCGAACGAGGTGGCCGGTTGGCTCGATGCGATCACGACGACGCTGGCCGGAGCCACACCTCGAGACGAGATCTCCGATCCGGACCGCAAGGCGCTCATGGATGCACTCGGATCGGCGTTCTCCGACTACCGGGCCACCGTGTACTCCTCCGGATTCTCCGGATTCACCGACGTGGCGATCACCAACGTCGCAGCGCTGTGCGACGTTGCGATCGAGCACCTCGACGCGACCATCCGAGTCAATCGCCGGCCCGATGGCCTGTACCACTCGTACAACCTCGTCCGGTTCGACTCGGATGAGTCCGCTGGGATCGAGCGCCTCTTCGAGATGCTCGAAGGCCAGGTCGCCATCCTGGAGTCGGGCGTGCTTTCGGCCGCCGAACGGGCGGACGTCATCGATGCACTCTTCTCGAGCGCCATGTATCGAGCGGACCAAGACAGCTTCATCCTCTATCCGGCACGTCGGCTCCCATCGTTCCTCGAGAAGAACCTCGTGCCTCCAGGTGACGTCGCCGGTAATCCGCTCCTGACCAGCCTGCTCGAGCAGGGCGATCGATCGGTCATCACCATCGACGCCGACGGGAATCACCGGTTCAGCGCCGACTTCACGAACCGGGCCGATCTCATCGCCGCCCTCGACCGACTGGCTACGAGCGACACCTGGAGCGAGCTCGTTGCGAACCACCGCACCGAGACGCTCGAAACCTATGAGGACGTGTTCGGCCATCACGGCTACACGGGACGGTCGGGATCGATGTACGGGTACGAGGGCATCGGGTCGATCTACTGGCACATGGTCGCCAAGCTGTTGGTCGCCGTCCAGCACGCCGTGATCGACGCCGGCACCGAGGGTGCATCGGCGGAGACGACCCAACGCCTGATCGATGCGTACTGGCACGTCCGAGCAGGGCTCGGGTTCAACAAGTCCGCCGCCGAATTCGGCGCCATCCCCATCGACCCGTACTCACACACGCCTGCCCACGCAGGCGCCCAGCAGCCGGGCATGACGGGGCTCGTCAAGGAGGAGCTGCTGACGAGACAGCTCGAAGTCGGTGTCCGGATCGAGCATGGTTCGATCCGCTTCGACCCGACGTTGCTGCGATCGGACGAGCTGCTCGAGCAGGCAGAGACCTGGCAGGCCTACGACGTTGCAATGCAGACCCACGAGATCGTCGTGGATGCCGGGTCACTCGGGGTGACGCTGTGCCAGGTTCCCGTCATCGTCGGCTCCGCCGAAGGAGATGCCGAGGTGCAGGTGCACTTCTCGGATGGCACCACCAAGCGCTTCGAGGGCGCCGCTCTCGACCTCGCAACGAGCACCGAGGTCTTCGCTCGATCCGGCGCCGTAGAGCTGATTCGGGCCAAGGTGTCGGTCGACCCGAACAGCTGACGTCGAGGGCGCGCTACCCGCCGCACACGCCTCTCATCGCAGGGACCCGTCCGAGCGGAGGCGGGCTCTCCCTGCGAGAGAAGCCACGTCGGTGGCCCCGACGAGTTGCATCGTCCTCATCAGCTGACTGCGAAGGATCTCCAGCGATCGCTCGGCACCCACGGCGCCGCCGGCCATCAGCCCGTAGAGGTAGGCACGTCCGACCAGGACCGCCTGCGCTCCGAGCGCAACGGCGGCGGCGACATCTGCGCCGTTCATCACGCCACCGTCGATGAACACGGCGGTGTCCGATCCGACTGCGTCGACGACTCCAGGGAGGACTTCGAGCGGTGTCGGGGCGTTGTCGAGCTGGCGCCCGCCGTGGTTCGATACGACGATCCCGTCAACACCCGTCGCTGCGATGCGCTGCGCATCGTCGACCGTCTGGATGCCCTTGACGACGACCGGACCGTCCCATTGGGCCTTGACCCATT
>CBDTYK010000251.1:0-3559 GCA_965364595.1 uncultured bacterium | reverse complement strand
ATGGGCACTGTCATCGTCTTCGACGTACGTCGCAGCCGCCGTCGTCTCGGTCGACGCCTCGGAGGCATCGTCGAGCGAGCCCTCCTCGGACGCTGCGGTGACATCGTCTGCCGGCGGAGCAGGTGGCGGCGGTGGGGGTGCCACGTTCACCGTGACCGTCCTGGTCTGTGTGATCGGTGGCGGCGCAGGCTTGCCCGGGAGCGGTGTTCCCTGGCCCTCGCAGATTCCACGCAGTGCATCGAGTGCGGCCTGCTGAACAGGCGTGATCGTTCCGTTCGCCTCCGCATCGACCAGCCAGAGCCCGCCTTCACCGCAGGCGTAGGCGAGGTCTTCGGCGGTGGCACCCACATTCGCATAGACGATCTCGGCGACCGAAGGCGGCGGTGCGGGTACCTGAGTCGTGGTGGTGTCTTCGGCAACAGCGGGCGGAGTCTCGTGGTCGGTCATCATCACGGCGGCGACGGCGCTGACCGGGATGAGCAGCATGCCGACGATGATCGAGAGCGTGAGTTTCGAACCGCTCGGCTTCCCCGGACGCGACCTGGGAGTTCTGGGGGTATCGGCCGGCACGCTCACACCTCCACGAAGATGCACTCGGCGGGGCATTCCTCGGCAGCGTCGAACGCGAGGTCGACGAGCTGCTCGGGGAGTCGAGCTCGACCTGCGCTGCCTTCGGGCGCCATCACGCCGTCGAAGACCGTCGTCTGACCGAAGTAGCGGGCATCCTCTTTCACGGCCCAGGTGCCGTCGCGGCGGGCGGCGAAGATCTCGGGGGCGACCTGCTCGCAGGTTCCCGCACCCATGCACTCGTCCGTTTCGATCCAGATGGCTGCCATCGGCACTCCTCACTCGGTTGGACAACACCGTGCCCGACCGACCGTTAACACTGCGCTAAGCGACAGAAAAGCCACTCTCCGTGGTATCGCCAACCTTGTAGGGGCGCAACCGGATTCCTTGCATGCCATTGATGATCAGCGGGTTTCAGCGACCTGGCAGAACCCTCGAATCGCCCCGTATTCATTAGCGACTCGCCGCGCATTTCCACCGGTCGTTTCGGGTCGTCAACGGTCCTCTCGCGGACTATCCGCGGAGTCTGCGCGAACTCGCCGGTCCTACACGGACGCCGCCTTTTATCATGCGGCATGGACGCAATCGAATCCACCGCACGTTCGCCGCTCCGCTTCGACGCGACCGGGCACTACTTCGCCCGCGATGACGGGAGCCCGTTCTTCTACCTCGCGGACACCGTCTGGATGCTCTTCTGCCGACTCACTGAAGACGAGGCGCGCGAGCTCTTTGCCGACCGCGCGAGCAAGGGCTTCACCGTGATTCAAGCCGTCGTCTTCCGCGACCTCTTTGAGCCCAACACCCCAAACGTCGACGGAATCCAACCGTTTGCGTCCGAACAGGAGATGCAGGCCGTACGACTCAATCCCGCGTGGATCGATTGGGTCGTTCACATCACTCGGATCGCCTCCGAGTACGGCCTCGTGATGGGAATCCTGCCCACCTGGGGCGACAAGTGGAACGAGCACTCCAACTCGGCGGGACCGGTCATCATGGACCGGGCGAAGGCGCGTGACTACTGCCGCCAGCTCTCCGATGGGCTGGCAGCCTGCGAAAACGTGATCTGGATTCTCGGGGGCGACAGCCCCGTCCAGAAGCCCGAGTACGCCGCAACCATCCACGCGATGGCACTCGGCATTCGCGAGGGGGCCAGCGGTCAGCGGCTGATGACGTTTCATCCCTCCGGCATGGGATCCTCGGCGCTGTTTCACGGTGACGCCTGGCTCGATTTCAATTCGCTGCAGACGAGTCACTACAAGCCGAACATACCCGGCTATCTCTACATCGAACGGCTCTTCGCGGAGAGCCCAGCAAAGCCCTGCCTCGACATGGAACCGAACTACGAGCTGAGCCCGATGTTCGAAGTCGAACGCGGTGCTGCGGGACAACCATACGTTCCCGTGTTCACCCCGTACGACGTCCGCAAGAGCTTCTATCGCACGGTCTTTGCCGGGGCCGCAGGATTCACCTACGGGTGCGAGCCGATCCGCCAGATCATCAAGAGCGGCGACCGGGTCCACATCTGGGAGGGCATCGATCTGCCCGATTGGCGAGAGGCACTCGGCGCACCAGGGTCCACGCAGCTCTCTCTGCTCCCTCGCATCCTTTCAGAGCGATCGTACTTCACTCGCGTGCCGGCGCAGGAGCTCCTCCTCCCACCGAGGCAGGCCGGTGCCTGGCCCGATCGCATGTCGATCGGGATTCCAGCCGCCGGTCAGCAGAACACCGATCCCGCCTCATACGTCTCCGTTGCGCGTTGTACCGCCGGGTCCTGGATCATGGCGTACGTTCCGGTCCGCCAGCTCGTGGAGATCTCGACTGGCACACTTGCCGGGGATGATCTGCGGGTAACGGTCTACGATCCCGAATCGCTCGAGGCGATGCACAGGTTCGTCACGCCGCGCGCAGAGAGCATCAAGCTCGTTCCCGAACGCGATCTCGATACTCTGTTTGTGATCGACGCGGTCTCGTAGTCGGCTGATCTTCCCTGCGCCGATAGGGATCCTTCCGCCCTGTCGACTTCGTTCGGTACGGTCCGTCGGTTCACCGGTGGGGATGCCACATCAGTGACGACCACGCTGATCAGCCGGGACCCAATCGATACGTGCCGTCTCGAGCAGATCGACACGAGGAATCACGAAGCGGATGCCGTCGTCGTGGTGCTCGACGACCGGATGCTCGCCACTGATCAGCAATGTGACGACGGCATCGCTATTCCGACGGGTGGAGCGGATGTCGACCACTTGTGGTCCGAGCGGGGCAACGGACTCGAGTTCACCCCGAAGCGCGAATGGTGAGTTGAGGTTGACGATCGAGATCACGCTCGTCGACGTCGACTCTCGACATGCGATGTCGACCAACCCCTCTCCGTGCACGGAGTAGCGCGACCTGCCGGCGAGGAGCCACCTGACCATGTTGCTCACGAGTCGCTTGTGGTCGGCGAGGAGGTTCTCCCACAGCACCTCACCAAGATTGAAGGCGCAGTAGACGGCTGAGCCGGCGCCGTACCGATTCGTCACCACCGCGGGGTCCCGGTCGCCCGGGCGGGGATACACCTCCTCCATCGGCAGATCGGGGTAGGGCGGAACGAAACGAACCGGTGCGCTGGCACCCGGGCGCAAGGCAACAGGGAGAGTTTCGGTTCCGCCGATGATCCGTGTGGCGCCGGCGAACCCGGCACCGATGGGGTGTTCGCGGTCGAGTTCGATGTAGTTGTTCCGCACCCCTGTGACAGGGTCTCCTTGAAGATCCACTCCGAATACATCGCCGAGGGCGAACGATCTCATCCCGTCGCTGTCGACCAGAGATGTGTGTTGGTCTGCGAGAACTGAGCCGCCGCGACGAACGTATTCTCGTATGGCCTCCAGAGCGTTCGATGGCAGATTGGCCGCACTCGGGATGACGACCACCAAGAAGTCCTGAAGGTCCGCAGCGGCAACGTAATTGGCATCGATGTACTCGAATGGGACTCGCGCCTCGAGGAGCGCTTGAT
>CBDTYK010000250.1:0-3560 GCA_965364595.1 uncultured bacterium | reverse complement strand
ACCCCGTCTTGGCAGGATCGACGACGGTCGCCACGCCGGCTCCTCCGACGACGACTCTGCCTCCGGAGACGACGACGACCCTGGCAGCAACCACGACCACGACGCCGGCGGAAGACACGACGACCACCACCGTGGACGAGACGACCACCACCCGACGGCATCGACCGGCTGTTCTTCGGCGCGGACCCC
The DNA here is from genome assembly GCA_965364595.1 of uncultured bacterium. Classification (GTDB taxonomy): domain Bacteria; phylum Actinomycetota; class Acidimicrobiia; order Spongiisociales; family ZC4RG35; genus JAHEDH01. The sequence continues at coordinate 3,371 of CBDTYK010000250.1, read as the reverse complement.
GCCGACGTCATCTCGGAGTTCACCGAGCGACTCGGCGACCCCACGACGGACACCGATTGGGTGGACCAGATGGAGCGCTTCGATGGTCTGTGCGGTGGCACAGAGGCACGCTTCGTGACATGGGACTCGCTCCAGGTGTTCTTCACAGACCGCGGGAGCGCCTGGGCCCCCGAAGGAACTCGCCATTTCGCCTCGTATTCGGTGGAGGCGGGTGTCGAGGACCTGGTCTTCGCAACGAGCAGAGACGTCGGACTGGGATCGTCGGTCGAAGACGTCGCAGACGCGTACGGCGAGGATGCGACGTTCTTCGAAGATCCGGTGTTCGATGCCGAAGTCTTCGAGGTCGACCCTCCCGGAGACGGTTACCTGATCGGTTTCCTGACCGGACTCGACGACGACGACACGGTGACCGAGATCGTGGGAGGGTTCTCCTGTGGCGAATGAGACGGCCGAGCCACCAGATCTCACGCCGGATTCGTGGGCGGTGTGGGCCGGCCGCCCCGCGGGTGTCGACGAGCCCCTCAACACGCCGATCGTCGCAGCGTCGAACTTCACCGAGCCCTCGTCCTATGCCCGCAGCAGCGGTACCCCGACATGGGACGCCTTCGAAACCGTCCTCGGAGGGTTGGAGGGCGGGAGGGCCATTGCATTCTCCTCCGGCATGGCCGCTGTCTCGGCCTTGCTGGACCTCGTGCCGGTCGGCGGACACATCACCATCCCGACCGACTGCTACCAGGGGGTCGCCTCCGCCGTCGCCGCCGGGGTCGAAACGGGCCGATGGAACGCCAGAGAGATCGCCGTCACCGACACGAGCCTGTGGATCGAGGCGCTCGGCGCATCAGATCTCGTTTGGGTCGAGTCCCCGACCAACCCGCTGCTCGACATCGCCGATCTGGCGACGATCGCCGCAGCGCCCAGGTCAGCGATCCTTGCCGTCGACAACACGTTCGCCACTCCCCTCAATCAGCGGCCGCTTCAGGCGGGTGCCGACGTTTCCGTACATTCCGTCACCAAGTTCCTCGGTGGACACTCGGACCTGCTGATGGGGGCGGTCGCCGTCTCCGAGAGTCACCTCTTCGATCGGCTCGTCAGACGGCGGAGCATCGGCGGCGCCACCCCGGGCGCCCTCGAGGCGTATCTTGCGACCCGCGGGCTGCGTACCTTGCCGGTGCGGATGGATCGCAGCCAAACGACCGCCGCGTTGCTCGCGGAGCGGCTCGCCGCCGACAGCCGCGTCCACGGAGTCCGCTATCCGGGGCTCGCGTCACACCCGGGCCACACGCTCGCCTCCGCCCAACTCGACCGATTCGGCGCAATGGTGTCGTTCGAGGTCGTCGGAGGCGTCGAAGCGGCGGACCGGACCTGTCGATCGGTTCGCTTGATCCACCACACGACGTCGCTCGGCGGGGTGGAATCGACGATGGAACGCCGTGCGGCGGTGCCCGGACAGGAGCATCTGCCACCAGGACTCATCCGTCTCTCGGTCGGACTCGAAGATCCCGGGGACCTGTGGCGCGACCTGTCGCAAGCGCTGGACGGTTGACGCCGCTCCACGCTCCACGTTTCAGGTCGCAAGTCTCAAGTATCGAAGGGCCGGCCACGGGGGCGGAATCACCTGGGAACATCCACCGCACGCCGATGACGCGACCTGAGACGTGACACGTGGGACTGGGTTACTGGTCGGCGTCCGTCTCTGCGATTCCCGAGCCCGGGCGGAAGAACGCCTGGTCGATCTCGCCGGTGACTCGCAGGATCTCCTGTTCGATGTGGCCGAGCAACTCCGAGAGCCCGTGCTGGTCCAGCGCCGATGGCGCGGAGAACTCCGAGGTCGATCGAGCGCGACCGAGGAGCCGACGCGCCGTGCGACCGGTGTCGCCGATCACCATCGGGATGAGGTGCTCTTCGGCCGTGCGCAGACAGAAGACGACACTTCGGGGGAAGTCATTGGATTGTGTGAGGAAGTCGACGACACGACCTGCGGAGATCTGAGCGCTGTGGGTTCTGAGATATGCCTCATGCCCGGACACGGTCTTCAGCAACTTCACCCATTCGGCATGCGCCGAGCCGGCGGCCGACGCGCTGAGCCGCTGGTTCCAGACCTGAAGGGTCCGCACGGTCGTCACCGCCCGCTCCAACATCTGCCCGATGACGATGTACCGGTAGCCGTCGTCCCGGGCCATGGTCGTGTAGATCGCTCCCGAGAAAGTCTGACCCCACGACTTGGTCAGCCGGAGGACGTCGTACGGTCGGTCGTCGTGGATCGGCACGGCCGCCGAGCGCTGCAACTCCAGATGCAGCGAGTTGACCGCCTCCCAGACCTCCGCCGAGACCAGCTCTCTCGCTCCGCGGGTGTTCTCCCGTGCGCGCATGACGGTGGAACGGATCGAGAACGGCAGCGACGTATCGAAGATGAGCGAGCGGCCGCCGCTCAACCCGGCGACCTCCGCCTCGTCCAGCATGAGGATGGCGTGAAGGTCACCCCAGACCTCGTCCGCCGTGCGGTCCGAACCCGCTTCGAGTGCCGAGTGATAGGTGACATCGAGCATTCTGGCGGTGTTCTCGGCCCGCTCCATGTAACGGCCGACCCAGAACATGTCCTCGGCGTGGCGTGACAGCATCATGTGTCGCCCACCAGGACCCAGGTGTCTTTCGACCCGCCTCCGGCAGACGAGTTGACGATCAGCGAGCCTTCCCTCAATGCCACCCTCGTGAGCCCGCCTGGAATGACTTCGATCTCACCACCGCTGGACAGCACGAACGGCCGCAGATCGATGTGGCGGGGGCCCAGCGTGCCGTCCACGAAAGATGGGTGAGTGCTCAATTGCACCACCTCTTGTGCGATGAAGCCACGGGGATTCGCGCGTAGCTGCTCGGCGGTCCGTTTCAGCGTGTCTTCGTCAGCCTGATGCCCGATCACTATTCCCTTGCCGCCCGCTTCGGCAACCGGCTTCACGACGAGCTCATCGAGCCTGGACACCACCTCGTCGAGTTGGTCGGGCTCCCACGGCAGGTAGGTGGTCACGTTCGGGAGGATCGGCTCTTCGTCGAGGAAATAACGAATCATCGCCGGCACGAACGGATAGATCCCTTTGTCGTCCGCAACTCCGTTGCCGATGGCATTGGCCAATGTGACGTTGCCGGCTCGCACCGCCGACATCAGGCCCGGCACACCCAGCACCGAATCCGAACGGAACACGGCCGGATCGATCCATTCGTCACCGACGCGGCGGTAGATGACATCGACGTTGCGCAGACCGTGGGTGGTGCGCATGTAGACCGAATGGTCCTTGACGACCAGGTCACGCCCCTCGACGAGTTGAGCTCCGAGCTGCCTGGCGAGGAAGGCATGCTCGAAGTAGGCCGAGTTGTAG
>CBDTYK010000249.1:0-3585 GCA_965364595.1 uncultured bacterium | reverse complement strand
GCTGCTCGTCGTAGTCGGCGGCGCCGACGATCGCCTTGGCGAAGATCGAAGGATTGGATGTCACGCCTGTCACGGCATCCTGGTCGATACGTCGCTGCAACTCTCCCGAGTCGAGCATCGCCCGAGAAATCTGATCGGACCACACGCTCTGGCCGGCGATCGCGACCTGTTCGAGAGGTGAAACCATTGTGTCACTCCAGACGTTCGCTCGAGATGACACTACACCGAGTGCGCCACGTGCCCGATGCGTCGGCAAGCGGTCAAGGTCGTCCCAGCACTACGATCCACACTCTGATGCCTCGCCGGATTCTCATCGCCAAGCCTGGCCTCGACGGCCACGATCGTGGGGCCAAGGTCATCGCTCGGGCGCTACGCGACGCCGGGCACGAGGTCATCTACACCGGATTGCACCAGACGCCGGCACAGATCGTCGAGGCGGCGCTCCAAGAAGACGTCGACGCCGTCGGGTTGTCCTCGTTGTCAGGCGCCCACATGTCGTTGTTCCCCAAGGTCGTCGAGCTTCTGGCCGCCAACGATGCGTCGGAGATCGTGGTCTTCGGCGGCGGCGTCATCCCCGACGACGACGTGACCGCCCTCCTGGAGTCAGGATTGAGCGGAGTGTTCACACCCGGGACCCCGCTCGGGGAGATCACCACCTGGGTCGAGGAACACGTGCCGGCACGCTGACCGTCGGTTTCGGCTCGGCTTCGGGAAGGCCTCTTCCCTCACGACGACTAGCGTCCTGCCTCGTAGCTCTTACGAAGGTGGACATGAAGATTCACGAGTATCAGGCGAAGCAGTTGATGGCCCAAAAGGGGATCTCTGTGCCCCTCGGGAAGGTCGCCACGTCGGTCGACGAGGCCGTTGCGGCGGTCGGCGCGCTCATCTCCGAGTCGGGGAATCCCGTCGTTGTGGTCAAGTCACAGATCCATGCCGGAGGAAGAGGCAAGGGGCGCTTCAAAGAACACCCCGAGCTCGGTGGGGTGAACGTCGTCACCGATGGCATCTCCGGGGGTGTCGAAGCCGCCGAGGCGAAGGTCCGCGAGCTCGCCGGGGGCATGCTCGGGTCGACGCTCGTCACGATCCAGACCGGCGACGAGGGCAAGCAGGTCAACACCCTCTACATCGAACAGGGCATCGACATCGCCAACGAGCTCTACCTCTCGGTGCTGCTCGACCGGGCTCAGAGCCGGCTGATCGTCATGGCGTCGGTCGAGGGCGGCATGGAGATCGAGAAGGTGGCCGAAGAGACACCCGAGCTCATCCTCCGAGAGACCATCGACCCGGCCATCGGACTCGCCGGGTTCCAGGCGGCACGGCTCGCATTGGGGCTTGGTCTCTCCAAGGACGCCACCAAGAACTTCAGACGGTTCGTCTCGGCGCTCACCGAAGCTGCCGTCGACTGGGACACCGACCTCATCGAGATCAACCCACTGGTCGTGACCACCGACGGAGCCGTCATGGCGCTGGACGGCAAGATGGCCTTCGACGACAACGCTCTGTTCCGTCACCCCGACATCGCCGCGATGCGCGACGAGAGCGAAGAGGACCCTGCGGAGCTCGAGGCGAAGGCGAGCGGTCTCTCCTACATCACCCTCGATGGGACCATCGGTTGTCTCGTGAACGGAGCCGGACTGGCAATGGCGACGATGGACACGATCAAGCACGTGGGCGGTGAGCCCGCGAACTTCCTCGACGTCGGGGGAGGCGCCAACGCCGAGCAGGTCGCCAAGGCGTTCCGCATCATCACCGGCGATCCGAACGTCAAAGGCATCTTCGTCAACATCTTCGGCGGGATCATGCAGTGCGACGTGATCGCCACCGGGATCGTCGAGGCAGTGAAGGAAGTCGGCCTCGAAGTGCCACTGGTCGTGCGGCTGGAGGGAACCAATGTGGAGTTGGGCCGTCAGATCCTCCAGGAGTCCGACGTCGACGTGATCACGGCCGAAGACATGAAAGATGGAGCGCAGAAGATCGTGGAGCTGGCATCGTGAGCATTCTCATCGACAAGGACACCAGAGTCATCGTTCAAGGGTTGGGCAAGACCGGTGAGTTCCACACGGACAAGGCGATCGCCTACGGGACCCAGATGGTGGGCGCCGTCCACCCGACGAAGGCCGGCACGACCCACACGTTCACCGGCGAAACAGATCACTCGGGAGTGCCGGGTCGGCCCGACACCTATGAGATCGAGATCCCGATCCATGCCACGGTGCGCGAGTCGGTCGAGGCGACCGGTGCCACCGCGTCGGTGGTCTATGTCCCGCCCCCGTTCGCCGCGGACGCCATCATGGAAGCGGCCGAAGCCGGCGTCGAGTTGATCATCTGCATCACCGAGGGCATCCCGGTCGCCGACATGGTGAAGGCGAAGCGTTATCTGGCCGACAAGCCGTCGCGGCTGGTGGGTCCGAACTGTCCCGGCGTCATCACCCCCGCAGAGTGCAAGATCGGGATCATGCCCGGGTACATCCACCAGAAGGGCAAGATCGGAGTGGTCTCGCGATCGGGGACGCTGACCTACGAGGCGGTCCACCAGCTGACACGGCTCGGCCTGGGTCAGACGACGGCTGTGGGGATCGGTGGTGATCCCGTGAACGGGACGAACTTCGTGGATGTGCTCAGGCTGTTCAACGACGACACCGAGACCGAAGGGGTCATCATGATCGGCGAGATCGGAGGCACCGCCGAGGAGGAGGCCGCCGAGTTCGTGCAACGGGAGATGACCAAGCCGGTCGCCGGTTTCATCGCAGGCACGACGGCTCCTCCTGGGAAGCGCATGGGTCACGCCGGAGCGATCATCTCGGGCGGCAAGGGGACCGCTGCGGCCAAGATCGAGGCGATGAAGGCCGCCGGCATCGAGGTCGCTCCGACGCCCACCGACATGGGCCAAGCCATGGTGAAAGCCCTCGGCTGAACACGCTTGGTGGCTGCGAACCCAGGGTTCCCGGCGACAATCGATGTGGAACTCAGCGCAAGGTTCGTCGGTATCGCACGTACCCAGCTGAACTTGACTCCGAAATCCACAGTGGTCGGCAACCCTGGGTTCGGCTGGAACGCTCGGAGGGTTGAACCACGCTGAGTGGTCGGGCATCATGATGGGTGGAAGGGGACACTCGTGGATTGGTGGCTCATACCGCTCGGGATCGCAGCTGCAGCGCTGCTCAGGTTCGTGTGGGTTGCGGCGTTCCACCCGCGTGAGACCGTGAGCGCAGTTCCTGAACTCAGCGCCTATGTGCCGGTCGAGCCTGGCGCCGGACGCTCAGTCGGCCGCGCCGGAGATGCCACCCCGACTGTGCGGCCGTCCGCTGTCGCACCAACGACGAGTCCCGGCCGCGACGTCGATTCCGAGCCTATCCAGACCGATCAGGTGGCACCAGGGGTCGCCGTGGTCGAAACCGAGCTGATTGCGGCCGGTGATACCGATCAGAACGGTGGGATCTGGATCGAGCTCGACATCACGCCGCTTTTCCATTCGTCGGAGAGTCGACAGATCGTCGACGTGACCAAGATCGAGGACCCCGAAGTCACCCCGTAGAAGTCAGATCACCTTCTCGGTGAATCCGGCGAGGCCGCGCAGGAGCTCCG
>CBDTYK010000248.1:0-3586 GCA_965364595.1 uncultured bacterium | reverse complement strand
CCAAGACCTAGAAGCACCCGACGCCGGGTCTCGTCGTGCGGTCGAGGCTGTCGGTTCACCGGGTCAGCCTATCCATCGCCTCGTTGGAGCAGCACGGATCGAGGTCTCGGCGGCGCGCTCGCTCACGTCGATCTAGGGTTGCGACACCCGCCGAGGAGACCGATGCTCAAGCGCCAATCCGACAAGATCGAGTTTCTCAAGAAGGTGCCCCTGTTCGCAGGGATGTCCAAGAAGGACCTGACCGCGGTGGCACGCGTAGCCGAGGAGGTCACAGTCTCGAGTGGGGAGATCATCCTCTTCCAGGACGATTCTGCGCCCGCCGCCTACGTCCTCGTCACTGCCAAGGCCATCGTCAGACGGAACAACCGCAAGGTCGCCGAACTGGGCCCCGGCGCCGTGGTCGGCGAGCTGGCTCTGCTGTCGGATTCCTCTCGCACGGCGACGGTCGTTGCGACCACCGACGGGACCATCCTCGAGGTGCACAGGCGGCACTTCCTCGCGCTCCTGGGTGATTCCCCAGCACTGGCGAGGCGCCTGCTGGCACAGCTGGCCGACAGACTCGCAGCTGCGGACAAGAAGCTCTACGGCTGAACGAATCCGCCGGGTAAAACCCACCTCGCCGGTTTCCATCGGCAATCATGGTGGGATGCCGGTCTACAACGGAACCATTCAGCTGGAAGGTGATCCCAACGTCCTACCTGCGGTGATCACCGTCGACGACGGCCGAATCGTGATCTCTTCACGTTCCCAACCCATCGGTGACTGGACGCTGTCGAGCGCCGGGTTCCGCCGTGTCCCCGAAGGGGTCGTCCTGTCGGTCGACGAAGGCAAGCTGTTGATGGCCGTCGACAACATCGACTCGCTGGCACGGGCAGTGGGGCTCCGCGAGCAGAACAAGGCCACGGAGCGGCGATCACAGTTCACCCAACCTGCGCCGTGGGAACGCAACGACGAGCCGAAGAAGGAGTCCCGCTCGGCCGACGAGATCGCCAAGGACATCGCCTCCGATCTCGACCCGTACGTGTCCGAGGTGCGAGAAGGCATCTCGCAGATCAAGCTGAATCGCAATCAGTGGATCGGTGTCGGCGTCGCCCTGGTCCTGGCACTGATCTTCCCAAGCGTCTCCGTGTTCGTCCTGAGCATCGTGGGCGCCGCGGCAGTCCTCGCCGGAGGGATCGGCCTCTTGGAACCGTCTTTCGAGGCGAGATTCCCAGAACAGTTCTCTCCTATCCGGGTGCTGGCGATCGGAGTGGCGGCGTTCGTACTCGCAGCGATCGTGCTCGTCATCCGCTGACTGCCAGACTGACGTCCCATGTCAAATGAACAGAACGAGACACTCGAGTACCTCAGCTCGGTGATCGGCGGACGATCCGAGGTGGAGTGGTTCACCGACTCCATCACCGGCTCCGACCTGGTCGCCAGCCCGATGGACATCTTCGTCCGCACCACAGACGGTGCCGTCACATGGGGATGGTCCGTCCAGCCGATCCCCGTCGACCCCGGTCTCAGAAGCTTCAGGCGGTTCCGGTCCAACGACGGACTGGTGATCCTCACCGATGCCGACGACCCGGAGATCCTCTTCATCCCACACACCGTCGAACTCCACTCGATCAGCCTGGGCCGCCAGGCCGACTTCTCGGCCGGTCTCCCGTCCAGCACGGTGCCCTCGGCCTCGGTTGCCTTCGATCTCGAGAAAGCCGCTCGCTCGTCAGAGGGCGGATACTCGATCGACCCGGCTTTCCCCCACGCAACGATCTCGGCGGCACTCGAACTGTGGGCCGCCTCTCTGCTCGAAGAGGACGTCACGTTCTCCTGGTCGCCGCTGTCGGACGACGCAGAACACGAGATCGAAGAACTGACCGGTGGCGACGAAGCCGACGAGGGATTCGACGGGTTCGACGCCGAGATCGCCGACATCCTCTCCGACTTCGAATCGGTCGCCTGGTTCCAAGCCGACCTGACCTGGCCGGACTCCGACAACGTCGAAGCCTTTCGAGATCGCATCGACGTTCGCTTCCGGTCCCCGTCCGAAGGGTTGGTCTATCTGGCGACGATCGGACCCTTGGGGTCTGGAGACGACCCGTGGATCACCACCACAGACGGGGGCGGGCTCATGAGCCTGGACCGCTCCGATCCGACGGTCATCGGACTGGCACCGGATCGCCTCGTCATTGCGCTGAGTCGCCCGTCGGACGGGTACGAACCTGCCGGGATCGCCACACCATGGGGCGTGCCACCTGCGACCGAGGATTGGGCGGAGCTGCGCACCTTCGCCGGCCAGTATCCGAACGCCGTGATGGTCACAGCCCCCGGGTGGAGCGAGGACCGGGTGGCAGATGCCCTGACGACCTGGGCTCGATACTGGGGTGACCTGGACGTCGAGTTCGGGTACGACTACGACGATCCCATCCCGCAGGCGACGATCGAGGCCAACGAGGCACTCGCCGAGGCGGAGTCGGTGTCGAACGAGTTCGTGAGGACCGCCACCCAGAACCGCTGCGTCCACACCGACGCCGGCACGGCCCCCAACGAGGTCCCGTTCCCCTGTGGTCGACCGGCCGCGTTCTACTACACCCCGGGCGCAACGTCAACGCCTCGCCGTTGCTGAAGTAGGGCTCGCCGCTGTGAGCCATGAGCCACGGGCCAGGCGCCTCGAGGCTCGACGCTGCGGTAGGGTCACTTCAGGCGGCCAGGCGTCCGGGGCGCAACGTCGCCGTTGCGAATCGGGTCCCAGCGCCACAATTCCGGATTCCGCTGGACGTACCGGCATGCGTCAGTGATCGATTGCTCTGTGCGCAGGATCGCTTCGTGAAAGCTGCGCTGCCAGACCCGCTGATTCGACGCTATCAGACCCTGGTTGCGAGATGCCCTCGTGACGCCGGCCTTGAAGCCGCCGATCATCGATCCAAGGCTGTTGTCCTCGATGCTGCCTGCGACCAGCTCGCCGTACGCGCGCTCGTGCGACAGCCAAACGACCATGTGCACGTGATTCGGCATCACAATCGACTCCATGACGCCTGTGCGCTCTCGACGTCCTGGCAGCGCTTCGATCTCGCTGGCCACCAGAGCGCCCAGGGGACTGAGGACGACGGTGCCGGACGACACGTGTCCGAAGGTCATTCGGCGCCCATGGGTGACGATCGTGACCAGGTAGACACCGACGACGTAGTCGCCTGTCGCAAGTCGGACGCTCCGCCGGGCTGGGAGGGGTTGTCGCACGGCTCAAACGTGCCGGATCCTGCCAATCGGAACAAGGGGGTTGGGTAGGGGCGACCCTCTGGTCGCCCGCAGCCCCGGCCGGGTGAACCCGTCGACCCGGACCAGGCGCACACCGATCCGCCGGCGACAAGGCTGCCACGCGCCTGCGGATGCACTGACGGGTTTGGAGTGCAGGGTTGCGGGCGACGCAAGCATCGCCCCTACCGGATCGGCTACGGGCAGGACTCCAAACCGGCACATCTGGTCCGCATGAGGGGGTTGGGTAGGGGCGACCCTCTGGTCGCCCGCAGCCCGGGCCGGGTGAACCCGTCGACCCGGACCAGGCGCACAACAACCTGTTGGAGATCAAGCCGCCACGCGCCTGCGG
>CBDTYK010000247.1:0-3591 GCA_965364595.1 uncultured bacterium | reverse complement strand
CCGTGCACGGACCCCGGCGTCGGTCGGTGCCCTGGCCGATCAAGCTCTGCGCACGCTGGCCGTCGCCTACCGCCGAACTGACGAACTCGACGGCGTGGAGGACGAGGAGCTCGAGAACGACCTGATCCTGGTCGGAGTCGTGGGGATCATCGATCCGCCACGCACGGAGGTGAGAGATGCCATCGACGAGGCGAAGAACGCCGGCATCAGGATCGTGATGATCACAGGTGATCACCCGCTGACAGCGACGCGGATCGCCGAAGACCTCGAGATCGCAGAGCCCGGCAGCCTGACGGTCACCGGTGCAGAGGTGAGGGACATGGGCCCGGAGCAATTCGATCGGGCCGCCGAGGAGGCGGCCGTGTTCGCCCGGGTCGCCCCCGAAGACAAGTTGCGGATCATCGATTCGTTGAAGCGTCAGCGACACATCGTGGCGATGACCGGCGACGGGGTGAACGATGCCCCGGCCCTGCGACGGGCGGACATCGGCGTGGCGATGGGCATCACCGGAACTGAGGTTTCGAAAGAGGCGTCGGACATGATCCTCACCGACGACGACTTCGCCACGATCGTGGCCGCCGTGCGCGAGGGCCGGGCCATCTTCGAGAACATCCGCAAGTTCCTCCGGTATCTCCTCGGTTCGAACTTCGGCGAGGTACTCGTCGTCTTCCTGGGTGTGATCGGAGCCGGCATGATCGGACTCGAAGCCGGCATCGACGGGCTCGCCGTGCCACTGCTGGCCACCCAGATCCTGTGGATCAACCTGCTCACCGACAGCGGACTGGCACTCGCGCTCGGGATAGACCCGACGATCGACGACTTGATGGCAGACCCGCCGAGACAGATCGATGATCGGATGATCGACGCCAAGATGGGTCGTGTCGTCGGACTGACCGGGCTCACCGTCGCCCTCTCGGCGCTGGTCGCCTTCGACCTCGAACTCACAGGGGGCCTGCTCGACGGCACGGGCGACCTCACCAGCGCGAGAACCCACGCGTTCACGACGGTCGTGCTCGCTCAGATCTTCAACGCCTTCAACTCCCGCTCCTACTCCACGAGTGTGCTCAACCAGGTCCACAACAGGTGGCTCACCGGCGCTGCGATCCTGACGTTCCTGCTCCAGGTGCTGGTCGTCCACGCCCCGTTCCTGAACGAGGCGTTCGACACCGCCCCGATGTCGTTCGGGGACTGGGCGGTCGCCGTCGCGTTGTCCTCCGCCGTTTTGTGGGTCGAGGAGATCCGCAAGCTGCTCGTCAGGTCGAAGGCAGACCGCGGCTAGAGCTCACCGGCTCCGACTCGGGTCGCTACTTCGCTGTGAGCCGGGGGCGCCTCCCTGTGTCTCGGGAGGGACAGCCAGAAACATGCACCCCCGAGGCGCTCTGAAGGACGATGTCCGGTGTGGCCCCCGTGGGCTTGGATGAGCTGCCGTGCGATCGCCAGCCCCAGACCCGAGCCTTGCACTTTGCTCAGATAGGTCTGCGGCCCGCGCTCGAAACGATCCCAGATCGTGACCTCGTACTTCTTGGGGATCCCGGGCCCGTCGTCGTGAACCTCGATGACGATCTCTCCGCCGCTGGTCCGGGCATGAACCTCGACCGTTCCTTCGCCGTATCTCGCGGCATTCGTGAGGTAGTTGACCAGGACCTGGCGAACCCTGTCCTCGTCGGCGACTACGTCGACGCCCGCACGGACGTAACTGGTGAACTCGGCCGTGGAAGCACCGTTGGTCAACATGTCGACTGCGGAGTCGACGAGCGCGGCAACTTCGATGGTCGAATACGTCAGCGTGGTGGTCTCGAGTTTGTTCCTGGCCACCTCCACCAGATCTCCGACGATCCTGGCGAGATGTTTCGTCTGAGAGTTGACGATCGCCGTCATCTCGATCCGATCGGCGCGGTCGAGGTCCGGATCGGCGTCGAGAATGTCCGTGAATCCGGACATCGCCGTGAGCGGCGTCCGAAGCTCATGTGAGATCGATGCAACGAGATCGTTCCGCTGTTTCTCGACGATGTCGCGTGTCTCACGAATCGCGACCCCTTGCCGCACGATGATCAAGACACCGACGACGGCCGTTGCGATCTGCAACGTCGTGGCCTGGCCGCCAATCTCACCAACGGTGAGCGCGAACAGCACGAGGACCGCCGTGTACGGCGCAATCATCGGCCACAGTCGGTCGGGACGATCGGCCTGCTCGCGCATCCGGACCGGTCCTGCCACCAGCAGTGCCGTCAATGCGAACAGGCCGTAGCCGACCAACCACGAGGCGTCGAGGCGGCTCCCGTCCTCGTAGGTCTCGACCTGGAAGACATACGCCATGTCGGCGAGGGCCGTGACCGCCATCCCTGCCGACAGCACGAGCAGCCGCCCGTCGAACTGGAGCTTCGACCGCCTGGTCGTGAGGATCATGAGCGCAACGAGGAGGATCAGGTCCCCGACGGGGTACGCCAGATTGATGCCGTTCTCGAGGAGGCCGGCGGTGTCGTCCAGGTAGAGCGCTTCGCTCAGGTAATACGTCCACACGATGGCGCTGAGGGCCACGGTCCCGGCGAGCGTATCCAGGGTCAACCGCACTCGTTCCCATTGGCCGGACCGCACGTGCGGGAGCATGAGAACTCCGGCGAAGATGACCGGGTACGCCCCGACATAGAAGACGTCCGCCAAGCCCGGGTACGGCACCTCGGCCTCGAGCAATGCGGAGTAGTACACCCAGATGAGCTCACCGATGCCCCAGGCGGCCACGCCGATGCCGATGAGCGTCCACGCCGCAGTGCCCGGCCCCTTGCGGGACTGCGCAGCCAAGACCACGAGAAAGCCCGCTCCGAGCGGAACGACGGCGTAGGCCGCAGTCGACAGGTTGAACAGGAAGTCGGTGCTCCCGATCTGGGTCGCGAGGATCGCTGCGCTGATAGCCGAGGTCGCCATGACGGCGGTCCACATCGCTTTCACCGACAAGGAAAGGCCGAGCCACGAGACCCGCCAATGGTGTACCGCTGCCCCCAGTGTTCCAGCGGTCGATCGAAGAGTTGTCGACTGCATCACTGCCCAGTCGGCCGGACACGCGCCGTAATAAGCAATTCGATCCAGAGCCACCCCGCCTGTCTAGGTTGTCCGCCATGCCGGAAGACACATCCCAGACGGTGGACGACTTCCTCGAGTCGATCGACCATGACGTCCGCAGCCAGGATGCAGCGACCCTGATCGAACTGATGCGAGAGGTCACCGGAGAGGAACCGGTCATCTGGAGCGCAGGCACGATCGGGTTCGGCCGGTACCACTACCGCTACAAGACGGGTCAGGAGGGCGACTTCTTCCAGATCGGTCTCGCCCCCCGCAAGGACAAGCTGACGCTCTACGTCATGTCCGGCTTGCGCGGCTTCGAGGACATCCTCGCGCGACTCGGCCCGCACACGTCGAGCAAGTCCACGGTCCATCTGAAGAGCCTGGACGGCATCGACCGTGAGGCACTCACCGAACTGATCTCCGAATGCGTGCGCCACCTCGAGATCGTCGAGGCCGAGATGGGTGCCATCCCACGGATGAGTGACATCCCGCCGCGCTCGACCGGCGCCGGATAGCCTGGCCCGGTGGACA
>CBDTYK010000246.1:0-3592 GCA_965364595.1 uncultured bacterium | reverse complement strand
AGCGAGACAGTTCGTCGGCCAGCGGGTTGTCCTGGTGTTTGGCGGCATCCCATCGCCGCGCCCAACCGGTCACCTGCCGCTCGAGGAAGCCGTCGGGTCGACCGAGATCAGCGAGGCCGGCGACCTCAGGGTTCACGGCGTGGAAGTCGGCGAGGGTGTCCACCACCACCTCTGACAGTTTGCGGTTCGCCACGGGATCGCGGCCGGCACCGAAGACGTCCGGGACGGTGTTCTGAACGACGATTCCGTGCCGGCGCTCCATCACGAAGAAGGGAGCGCCGATGACCTGATCGTCCTCGCAGAAGGCGTATGAGCGCGGCGCCAACGGAAAACCCCGCCACAGCGTCGACAGCACCCGGTGCTCGCGGCCCATGTCGTGGGAGCCGGGTGCCACGGGGCCCAGCGGCGGTCGCCTCAGCACGTACTCGGTGCCGTGACCGAAATCGAGCAGATAGGTCAGGTTCGCCTTCCCCCGAGAAAACTGGGACACCGTCGGGACCCCTTCGGCTCCCGGCAGGCGCCCCGCCAGCCAATCCATCAGACGCTCGACATCGATACGTTCGTCCGGCCTCACCGGAATGGTCTCGGGCAGCACGTCGCTCATGGTCGCCGAGGCTAACTCGAACGTCTCGGTGACGGATGGGCGGTACGATCGCGAATCGTGGCCATCCCTTTCCAGATCTCGTCTCGCTACGTCGATGACCTCATGGCGCTTTCGCCGACCTTCGCCTCAGCCCTGGGGGCAGCAGGTCATGACGGCGAGTGGGACGACCTGTCCCCGGACGGTGAGGCAGCCAAAGCCGAACTGGCGGCACAGGTCATCGCCGACCTCGCCCTTCACCTCGAACACCCCGACCCGAGCCAGCGACTGGCTGCCCACGTGGTCAGTGAACATGCCGGCTTCACCGTCGACGCCTACGAGCACCTCGATCATCTCCGGGCTCTGGCGCACACGGCGAGCCCGTTCCAGGTGCTCAGGGAGATCTTCGAGTACGTCGACCACACCGACCTGGAAGCCGCGTCGAATGCGGCTCGTCGGCTCGAGACGATCGGGACGCCGCTCAGCGGATACCGCCAGACCCTCACGGAGGGTCTGGCGTCCGGTGAGGTCGTCGCCCGACGCCAGGTCGAGTCCGTGCTCGAACAGATCGAGCGTCTGGTCGGCTCGAAGTCCGCATGGCACCTGCTGGAGCAGAACTCCCCGATACCGGTCGAGATGGCGCAGGCGATCGACGTCGCCAAACGGGAGGTGGGTGAGTTCGGTGCCTTCCTGCGTGGCGAGTATCTCCCGAAAGCTCGGGCCGAGGACGGTGTCGGGCGAGAGCCGTACATGCGCGCCGCCGGAGCATTCCTCGGGATGGCAATCGACCCTGAAGAGTTGTACGAGTGGGGCTGGCAGGAGATCGACTCGCTCCTCGCCGAGATGCGATCAGTTGGGGAAGAGATCGACCCGGCACTCGATCTCCGCGGCGTCATCGACCGGCTCGAGTCCGACGAGCGCCTTGCCGCCGCGAGCCCGGACGAATTGGTCCGCTTCGTTTCGGACCGTCAGCACCAGGCGATCGGGGACCTCGACGGTTCGCATTTCGACCTCGCAGACGAGTATCACGACGTCACGGTTGCGATTGCGCCTCCCGGTGGTGCGCTCGGCGCCTACTACCGCCCACCGTCCGAAGACTTCACCCGTCCCGGTGGGATCTACTACTCGATCGGCGACCAGCAGACCTTCCCCTTGTACCAGGAGGTCTCAACCGCCTACCACGAGGGCTTCCCGGGACATCACCTCCAGATCGCCACGGCGATGGCGGCGAGAGAACGGCTGAGCCGGGCTCAACGCGTGCTCATCTGGTATTCGGGGTACGGCGAGGGGTGGGCGCTGTACGTCGAACGGCTCATGCACGAACTCGGCTACTTCGAACGACCAGAGTGGGTGTTCGGGATGCTCGCTTCACACATCTTCCGTGCCGCCCGGGTGGTCACCGACATCGGTTTGCATCTCGGATACGACATCCCCGAACAGTCGCCGCTGTTTCCGGGTGAGTCATGGAACTTCGATCGGGCCGTCCGGTTCATGACCGAGATCGGGCTTCAACCGACCGACTACGCCGAGAGCGAGGTGATCCGATATCTCGGGTGGCCGGGTCAGGCCATCTCCTACAAGATCGGAGAGCGGGAGATCCTGCGGCTCAGGGACGTCGAACAGGACCGGTTGGGAGAGAGCTTCTCCCTCAAGGACTTCCATGCCCGAGTGCTGGGCAGCGGCGAGATGGGACTCGAGCTCCTCGGACGTGTGGTTGCCGGAGAGTTCGACTCGTGAAGCAGGGCTTCGATCCCGCCGATCACGATGATGTCGAGATCTACAAGCTGCTGATCGGGCTCGTCGTCCCCCGACCGATCGGTTGGATCGGGTCCGTGTCGGCGGCCGGAGTGCGCAATCTCGCCCCGTTCTCGTTCTTCAACGCCGTCGCCGCCTCGCCGCCGACCGTGCTGTTCTCCACGATCCGGGCGAGCGGAGCCAGAAAGGACACGCTCTCCAACGTCGAAGAGACGGGCGTGTTCACGGTCAACGTCGTCACCGAGGAGACCGCGGAGGCGATGAACCTGACATCGGGCAGCTACGACCCGTCTGTCGACGAGTTCGAGTTGGCCGGACTCACCGCCGTGGCCGGCACCGTCGTCGATGCCCCGTTCGTCGCCGAAGCCAAGGCGAACCTCGAGTGCCGGCTCAGTCAGGTCGTCCCGATCGGGACGGATGGGCCGATGGCCGCGTCGATCGTGATCGGGGAGGTCGTCCGCGTCCACGTGGACGGGGCGATCCTCGACGGCACGAGAATCGACCAAGAGGCACTCCGGGCGGTCGGCCGCATGGGCGGCCCCACCTACACCCGCACCCGCGACCTGTTCTCGCTGGAACGGCCCGGGTAGGGGCGAGGCTTGCATCGCCCTCAGCTCGGGCCGTGTTCTCGTCATGACCCTGTCCAGGCGCGTGGCGGGGCGCGCCTGCGGGTGATCGTCGGGTTTGCCTCGATGCGTCGCGGGCGATGTGAACATCGCCCCTACACCCTCGCGTGCTGAGGTCGCGCCTATCCGGTCATCGCAATGCGACCGAAGACCGATCACCGACAACGGGCTGAGGCGAGCCAGGCCTCAGCAGCCGCCTTGCTTGAGGATGGGGTAGGGGTTGATGGGGGAGCCGTCGACCAGGATCTCGAAATGGAGGTGCGGATCCGAGCCCACGGCGTTGCCGCTGTCTCCCACGTAGCCGATCACCGCTCCCGCCAGGACGTCTCCGGCGAGGGCGAATCCATCCAGATGCGTCCCGATGTACGTGCGGCCGTCATCACCGGACAGCCAGAACTGCAGCCCGCCAACGACACCCGACTTCAGTTCGACGAAACCCGACACCGGTGCCAGAACTTCGGTTCCCCGGGGAGCGAACAGGTCGTTGCCCTGGTGGAACCGTCCGCCCGAGCGGGGAAACCCCCAGTCGTTGAAGTAACGGCTGTTCGAGACCGGGCAGACCCAGCCGGCCGACGGGACCGAGAGCTCTTGTCCTGCGCGGATGAGGTCGGGGTCGTCGATCCCATTCGTA
>CBDTYK010000245.1:0-3606 GCA_965364595.1 uncultured bacterium | reverse complement strand
CCGGGATCATCTCGAGGCGACGGTCGAGGCGATCCGTTCGTGCCCGTGTGTCGCCGGCTGCCCGTCGTGTGTGCAGTCGCCGAAATGCGGCAACGGCAACGACCCTCTCGACAAGGCCGCTGCCATCCGCCTCCTCGACACCATCCTCACCTGATCGCGCCGCGAACCCAGGGTTGGGGACGGCGAATATGGCGCGTTCCAGGACAAGGTTGACGGTCGCGTGCGAAACATGACCTGAGGCGCGCCACTATGGCGCGCCTGAACCCTGGGTTGAGGACCGCGGATAGAGTGCGGCCGATCATGGAGCTCACATTCGAACAGGCACGGGTGCTTGGTGCGCTCGTCGAGAAGCAGAAGACGACGCCCGACTACTACCCGATGACCGTCAATGCTCTGGTCGCCGCCTGCAATCAGAAGAACAACCGGGAGCCGGTCACGGCCTTCACCGACACCGACGTGGAACGGATCCTTGGAGAGCTGAACGACCTCGACCTCGCTCGGTTCACACGTCAATCGGGCGGCCGGACCTTGAAGTACCTCCATCGGGCACCAGACACACTCGAGGTCGATGACGAGCAGCTGGCGATCCTGTCGATCATGATGCTGCGAGGCCCGCAGACGCTCGCCGAGCTCAAATCGCGCACCGAGCGCTACGTCGACTTCGCATCGATCGAGGCGGTCGGCGAACGGGTCGACGACCTCATGACCCGCGACGAGCCACTGGTCCAACTGCTCCCCCGGGCCACCGGTCAACGCGAGGACCGTTACATGACCCTGCTCGTCCCCGATCACCCCGCAACGACCACCGCGGAGCGGTTCGCTGTCAGTGCTGCCGAGCCATCCGCCGCACCGGAAACGGCGCAGAACGATCTGGAATCGCGAGTCGCCTACCTGGAACGAACCGTCGAGTTCCTCCTGGCAGAGCTCGGGCTGGAAGGCCCGCGCAGCTGAGTTCACAGACCGACGTCCGACGGGCCTGAACGGCAGGTGTGCGTCTTCGAAGTCGCAGCTCGTCGTGGCCGGGCTGCATCAGTCCCATGCCCATGACCCATGAGCAACTCGACTCGACACGCGGCGGAAGCACCGGCCGGGCCGGCGTGTGTTCCGGACTCGTGGCACTCCTGGGATCTCTTCGACAGAGCCGTCCGGAAGTCCGGCCGCATGAGCACCGAAACACGCTGTTCACATTTCATTGATTCGAGCGAAACGCTCCCCTGGCACCGTTGCGCGAAGCAAGTGCGGCCATCCCCATGGAGCACACCCCTAGGCAACGAGGTGAAACGTGGCTATTCGAGCTGAGTACATCTGGATCGACGGCAGCGAGCCGACCCAGAAGCTCCGCGCCAAGACCAAGGTCCTCTTCAACGGTGACGAGCCCCCCATCTGGGGTTTCGACGGTTCGTCGACCAACCAGGCCCCCGGCAACCAGAGCGACTGTGTTCTGAAGCCGGTCAAGATCGTGCCTGACCCGATTCGCGGCGGAGACGACATCCTCGTCCTGTGCGAGGTCTTGACCGTCGACCTCGAGCCCCACCCGAGCAACACCCGCGCGGCGTGCGTCGAGATCGACGAGAAGTACGGCGAGAAGTACGAGCCGTGGTTCGGCATCGAGCAGGAGTACACCTTCTTCAAGGAAGGCCGGCCATTCGGCTTCCCCCAGTTCGGATACCCCGCCCCGCAGGGTGGCTACTACTGCGGCATCGGCTCCGACGAGATCTTCGGGCGTGAGATCGTCGAGGATCACCTCGACAACTGCATCGAGGCAGGTCTCACGATCTCGGGCATCAACGCCGAGGTGATGATCGGCCAGTGGGAGTTCCAGATCGGGCCGCTCGGTCCGGTGGAGACTTCCGACGAGATCTGGCTGGCCCGCTACCTCCTGTATCGCACCGCCGAGGCGTACGACGTGGCGGCGACGCTCGATCCCAAGCCCGTCAAGGGTGACTGGAACGGGGCCGGAGCGCACACGAACTTTTCGACCAAGCAGATGCGTGAGAGCTACGACCCGATCATCGCCGGGGCCGAGGCGCTCGGGAAGCGCCACGACCTGCACGTGGAGAACTACGGCGCCGACATCGAGCATCGTCTCACCGGCCTGCACGAGACCGCACCGTGGACGCACTACAGCTACGGCGTCTCCGACCGTGGCGCATCGGTGCGGATCCCGTGGCAGACCGCCCGGGACGGTCACGGCTACATCGAGGACCGCCGCCCGAACGCCAACATGGATCCCTACGTCGTCACCAAGCTGATCACCGAGACCATCTGCGGTGATGCCGAAGGCGATCTCTGATCCGAATCGGAACGAACACCTGAGAGAAGGGCGCCCCCGGGCGCCCTTCTCTCGCGATGTCGTCGTGTTCGACGTCCGCTGGCGGTCAGTCGCCGGCGATCGGAGCCAGCACGGCCTGGAGGTGGTCGATCAGGTCAGCCGGCCGGACCTCGATCTGAATCCCACGCTGCCCGCCACTGGCGTACACCGTCCCGAACGCCGACACGCTTGCGTCGATGAAGACCGGCATCCCTCGCTTCCGTCCGAACGGACTGATGCCGCCGGTCACGTATCCCGTCCACCGCTCCGCGTCCGCCGGATCGGCCATCTTCGCCCGCTTTCCGTTGGCCGCCCGTGCGAGCGCTTTCAGAGAGAGCCGACCGGACACCGGCACGATGGCGACCACCGGCTGGGAGTCGACCGTCGCCACGAGCGTCTTGAACAGCCGGCCCGGGTCGACACCCAACTCGGCGGCGACCGCCTCGCCGTAGCTGTCGGCATCTTCGGAGAGTTCGTAGGTGTGCACGACATGATCGACCTTCTGCCGGCGCAGATACGCAAGCGCTGGAGTGTTCCCCTTCTTGGCCATCGGGCTGGACTCTACGGATCGATCGCGTACTCGGCGGAACGCTCGGCATCGATCCGGAGCTGACCGAGGATCGGGATCCGGACCTCCCTTGCGACCAGCACCGTGGCAGAGAACGTCCCGCCCGAGAAGCCTGGACATCGACACCGCACGAGTTTCGCCCCGTTGGCGGCGGCCGCGCTCGCTGCGTCCGCACGTGGAGCCCGCCCGTCGACGGCGGCGGCGACTGCCGCCAGGGCGGCCGCATCGGCAGCCGTCTCGGTCTCGATCCGAACGGCCACCGCGCCGAGCACCGTGACGAGTGTCAAGCCGAGCAGGACGATCAGGCCGATGACGACGACCCCGAACACCGTTGCGCTGCCCCGCTGCCGGTCGACCCGGCTCATGGCTCCACGACCATCACCGCTCTGGCAACGATCGGGACGGCGATCGAGTCGAGCAACGGAGTCCTGAGATGACGACGAATCTCGACGACCACCACAGCCTGCCGGCCGGAGACCTGTGGTCTCCGGACCGACACGCTTGCGATCGCGTTCAGCGGCTCACCGAGTGCAGCCCGGGTAGCAGCCACGGCACGGGCGGGATCGGCGACGCTGGCGGCCACTCGAGCTCCCTCGCGGGCTGCTGCAACGAGCTCGATCCTCGTCACTGCGAGAGATGCGAGCTCGAAGCAGGCCAGCAGCACCAAGAGGACGATCGGAACCACCAGCGTCGTCTCGATCGTGAGAGAGCCCCGCTCGATCACACG
>CBDTYK010000244.1:0-3628 GCA_965364595.1 uncultured bacterium | reverse complement strand
TGACGGTTCAACCCAGGGTTGGAGCGCGCCATATTGGCGCGCCTCAACCCTGGGTTGGCACGGCGCCACAGCGGAGCGGCAGGGTGGTCACGGTTGCGACACGCGACACCTCCGCAGGCTCTTCACGGGTTCTCCACAATCGTCCCCGAATGTGGTGATCGTCACGAGACAACACATCGAAAGGAGTCAATCGTGAATCACCCCAGAAGGATGTTCGGAACCGCTCTAGGAGCGTTCCTGATCGGCGGGCTGACCGTCGGGCTGGCCATGGGCATCGCCGGGGCACTCCCGGCAACCGACGGCGGGATCGCCCTCGGCGCGCTGCTGGTGTTCCCGCTCTTCTTCAGGTTCCTGTTCGGCTTCTTCTTCCTGGCGTTGCTCTTCCGATTCATCGGAGGCCGGCGACGCTGGGCGGCAGGCGGTCCGCCATGGGCCAATCAGTGGGGCGATCCCCGCGACCGTTTGAACGAGTGGCACGAGCATGCTCACACGGGATCGGACACCGACGACCAGAATGCCTCGAGTGAAGACGATTCTCGTCGTTGAGGACGAACTGAAGATCGCCCGCCTGGTTCGCGACTATCTCGAACAGGCGGGCTATTCGGTCCTCACCGCACCCGATGGTGAATCAGGCCTGACCCTTTGGCGCAGCCACACCCCGGATCTGGTCGTGCTCGACCTCGGGCTTCCCGGTATGGATGGATACGACATCGCCAGGACCATGCGCCGCGAGTCGATGGTCCCGATCATCATGCTCACCGCCCGGACCGAAGAGACCGACAAGATCGTCGGGCTGGAACTCGGCGCCGACGACTACGTCACCAAGCCATTCAGCCCACGGGAGCTGGTCGCTCGAGTACGGGCGCTGTTGCGACGGGTGGACGGCGGCGATGCGGCCTCCGAGACGATCCGGGTGGCCGACGTCGAGATCGACGTTCCCAAGATGCGGGTCACGGTCGGCGAACGAACGGTCGATCTGACGCCGACCGAGTTCGAGATCCTCAAGACGCTCGCTGCCAGCCCCGGCCGCATCTTCACACGCGGTCAGCTGCTCGACGTGCTGCATGGCATCTCGTTCGAATCGTACGAGCGGGCCATCGACGCCCACATCAAGAACCTGCGCCGCAAGCTCGAACCCGTCCCCGGCACACCCCGCTATGTGTTGACCGTGTACGGGGTCGGATATCGGTTCGCTGATGCCTGAACCCTGGCGGCAGCACCAGCGCTTCGGGCCACCGTCCAGGCCGCCGCCCGGCTTCGGCCGGCGCTTCTTCGTGGCGTTCCTGTTCATTGCGTCGCTGATGGTCGGCGTGCCTGCCCTCGTCGGCGTGTACGTCGGATCCAGATTCCCGCAGGGTGGTCCGGTGGTAGCGGTCGTCATCGCAGTGGTCACGGTGATCGCCCTGCTGGCGATCGCGGCCCGGGTCTTCGGTCGAACCATCTTCTCGGCGCGGCAACTCGTCGACGCCACCGGGCGGCTCGCAGACGGCGACTACTCGGCCCGTGTCACTGCCGACCCCCCGCGGTCCCTGGCCGCAGTGGTCTCCTCGTTCAACCGGATGGCCGACCGACTCGAGTCGGAGGATGCACGTCGCCGGGCGTTGCTGGCCGACCTCGGGCACGAGCTCCGGACGCCGCTCACCGTGTTGCAGGCTCGGGTCGAAGCGCTGATCGACGGAGTCCATCCTCGAGACGAGGCCCATCTCGAGGCTCTGCTGGGAGACATCGTCATGATGGAGCGGTTGCTCGAGGACCTCCGGACACTGAGTCTCTCACAGGCGGGCGCGCTGAGCCTCCATCCAGAGCCCACCGATCTCGACGCCGTCGCCGACGACCTGGCGCACGCCTATCGGACCCCGATCGTCGACGTCCGTACCGAAGGCTCGATCGGTGAGTCGGTTGTCGTCGACCCGATTCGGATCAGGGAGGTGATGGCCAATCTGCTCAACAACGCCGTCACTGCGCTGTCAGGCGGCGGTCTCATCCGACTGATTCTCTCTCGAGCCGATGACCATGTGGTCGTCAGCGTCGTGGACGACGGGCCGGGCATACCGGCCTCGGAGCTCGGGGGTGTCTTCGAGCGCTATCGAACCGGCGACACGCGGCAGGGCTCGGGGATCGGGCTGGCGCTGAGCCGGGAGCTCGTGGAGGCGCATGGCGGATCGATCACCATCGACAGCGTCGTGGGTGAAGGGACCACCGTGACCGTGCGTCTGCCAGTCGGAGGCCCGGCGCCAACGGGCGGACCTGTCTCCTGAACCTCGCTCCGAGATCCACATCATGTGTGGATTTGCTGACCACAACCAGTGTGGATCTCAGCTGACGGTTCAGGCGGAGGCCCCGGAGTAGTTCTTGACGCCGTAGAGCCAGTAGGCGCGTGCAGCGGCCACCGAGATCACCGTGACCGCCAGCAGCGTGATCATCGCGCCCGCCGTGAGGCGGTCCGTGAGGGCCTCGGCGGGAACCGTGATCGCCACACCGAGCGGGACCACCGCCGTCAGCGCACCCTGCAGCCACAACGGATAGACGCGGATCGGCCACCGTCCGGCGTCGTAGAGCCCGGTGATGATCGTCGCCATGTCGTCGGTGTCGATCAGCCAGAACGACGTGGTTGTGAACGCCATCCACACGCTGTAGAGGATCAGTGCGCCACAGACCAGTCCGATCGCGAACAAGAGCAGGTCGACGGTGCCGATCGTCTCGGCGAGATCGGCAAACGCCCAGCCGAGCACGACGATGCCGACGATGACGTCGACCAAGCTCCAGAACCCGATCTGACGCGTCGAGATGAACATCTGCGAGTCGACTGGGCGAATCAGTGCGAAGTCGAGCTCACCTTCGCGAACCTCGTACATGAAGAAGAACATGTTCGGCAGGACGAACGTCGCGAGAAGCCCTCCAAGCAGTACGTGGACGCCGAGCACGGCAAACAGCTCGGGCTCGGACCATCCGCCGAGCTGCGTGGTGAAACCGAACACCAACTGGATTGCGATGATCCCGGTCGCCAGCCGAACCGCAGACTGAACGATCTGGAGGAAGAAGTTCATCCGGTACTGGATCTCGTACTGCGCGCCGAGTCTCCAGTGGACCAGCGTCACACGAGCGGAGTGTGTGAACTTGCTCATGTGCCCACCGCGGTGAATCTGCGGATTGCGTTCCGCCAGACGGCCACGATCCCGAGCCCGGTGATCGCGACCCAGAGGGCCTGCATCCCGAGCCCTTGCCAGATCTCGGCGGTGCTCAGCTGTCCGATGAACACTTCGATCGGGAACTCGAACGTCCACTTGAACGGCATCCAGGCCGAGACCGTCTGTACCCACTCCGGCATGATCGCCATCGGAACGAGCCGCCCCGACAGCAGCAACTCCATGGCGATGATCACCTCGATCAGGGCCTGTGCACGTGTCGTCCAGAAGCTGACGAGGCCGAGCAGCCACAGGACGTTGAAGCGGATGACGTACCCGGCCCAGGCAGTCACGAAGAACACGGTTCCCTCCAGCAGGCTGGGAGAGAACTGAGGCCGGAAGAGGATCGTCAGAAAGACGGCGACCAGCTTCTGCAGAATTACATTGACCTCGGACTGAATCTTAAACCCGCCCGCAACGCTGTGGAGGCGGGAGTCCTGGAC
>CBDTYK010000243.1:0-3636 GCA_965364595.1 uncultured bacterium | reverse complement strand
GCCATCACGCATGTGATCCGTGGCGAGGATCTGCTGTCGTCGACACCGAAGCACATTCTCCTCTCCCGGGCGATGGGAGGGACCGAGCCGCAGTACGCCCACCTGCCGCTGATCATGGGGCCAGACGGCAAGCCGTTGTCGAAGCGCCATGGTCCGACCTCACTCAAGGAGTTCCGCGATCGCGGGTTTCTGCCCGAGGCGTTTCGCAACTATCTGTCGCTGCTCGGCTGGTCGATCGACGCCGAGCGCACCGTGTTCACGACCGAAGAGGCGATCGCAGCGTTCGAGCTGTCCGACGTCTCGAAGAACCCGGCCGTGTTCGACACGACCAAGTTGGAGTGGATGAACGGCGAGTACATCCGGGCCCTTCCCGGGACCGAGTTCATCGATCGGGTGCGGCCACATCTGATGTCCGGCCTCGGCCACGATCTCGACGACGACCAGTGGGAACAGTTCATCCAGATGGCGCCGCTCGTCCAGGAGCGGACGAAGTTCTTCTCCGACGCTGCAGAGCAGGTCCGGTTCCTGTTCACCGACGACGTCGAGTACGACGAATCGTCGTGGTCCAAGGTGATGGAGAAGGACGGCGTTGTGGACGTCCTGCGCGTCAGCGCCGAGAAGCTGGAGGCGCTCGACGGCTTCGACCACGCTGCCGTCGAGGCGGCGTTGCGGGCGATGCTCGAGGAGCTCCAGATCGGGGCCCGGAAAGGGTTGCAGCCGCTGAGAGTTGCGATCACCGGGTCGCAGGTGAGCCCACCGCTGTTCGAGTCGATCGCTGCACTCGGTAAGGCTCGCACACGGGGCAGATTGGCGGACTGTCGGGCCCGACTGAGCTGAGTCCGGCGCTCGTGATCTGACAACTCGGGCCGGTCGGCTACCCTGACGCCCGATTCCACCTGGCCCCGTCGTCCAGTGGTCTAGGACGCCGGCCTTTCAAGCCGGAAACGCCAGTTCGAACCTGGTCGGGGCTGCAAAATCAGGCCGTTGGCTTTCGGGCCGATCTCTTCTTGGCGGCTGTCCCGCGGCACGCACACATTACGGAGTCCCTCTCGAGAGGAAAACCTGCGTCCATGTCACTGTTCGATTTCGAGCGACTCGTCGGGTTTCTGACGCTCGTCACATTCGCCTTCACCGTCGCACTCGTGGCGTCGGCCCGCGTGCGGGCCTTCATCGCCGATCAGGCGGGTGTCTTCGGGCTGGCCATCTCGGCAGGAGCCACGCTCGGGAGCCTGGCGCTGTCAGAGATCTTCGATCAGGCGCCCTGCGAATTGTGCTGGTATCAGCGGATCTTCATGTACCCGCTTCCCGTTCTGATCCTGGTGGCGCTCGTGAGGAGGAGCCGCGAAGGCCGGATCGGTGTCGTCGTCCTGGCGGCAATCGGTTCGGCGATCAGCGTCTGGCACCTGGTCGTCCAGTGGGTCCCCGGGACCGGAAGCTGCGATGTCTCGAATCCCTGCTCGTCTCGTATCCTCGAGTTTCTTGGATTCATCTCAACCCCCGCCATGGCGCTGACAGCGTTCGTCGCCACGGCGATCACGATGCTCATCTGGAGGCCGACATGAACAAGACACTGGTGATCGGTGGCGGAATCGCAGCCGTGCTCGTCCTAGCCGTGGTATTCGCCTTCTCAGGTACGAACACGGCTTCTGACGGGTTCGCTTTCGGCGATGTCAACATCGAAGGGGCAGCGCTCCCCGTCTTCGAAGCCGGGACCAACGACCCCGCTCTCGGAACGCCCGGGCCGCTGATCGGTGGCGTGGACGACCAAGGAAACACCGTCTCCATCGGTGGGCCTGGCGAGCCGCGCATCGTCTTGTTCCTCGCGCACTGGTGCTCGCACTGTCAGCGGGAGGTGCCTCGAGTCACCGACTACCTCGCTCAAAACGATGTCGACGTCGAATTCCTGGCAGTGGCCACGGGTTCCAATGCGACCGCTGCCAACTACCCGCCGTCGGTGTGGCTGGAGAGAGAAGAGTGGCCCGTCCCGACGCTCTACGACGACGCGAACAACACAGCCGGCACTGCCTACGGTCTGTCCGGGTTCCCGTTTTGGGTGATCCTCGACAGCGACGGCGTCGTGCAGAGCAGGTTCAGCGGTGAGGCGACCACCGAGCAGTTGCAGGCCGTCGTCGACTTCGCCTCGACGCTGAGCGGCTGATCAGCCGCCGCCTTCCAACGCCTTCACCTTGTTGAGGCGTCGCAGATGGCGTTCCTCACCTGAGAACGTCGCCGTGAGGAATGTGACTGCGAGCTCCTCGGCCACCGCCGAGCCGATGACGCGGCTGCCCAGGCAGAGCACGTTGACGTCGTCGTGCTCGACTGACTGGTGCGCCGTGTAGGTGTCGTGTGCGACGACCGCTCGGATGCCCCTGATCTTGTTGGCCGCCACTGAAGCTCCGGCGCCCGAGCCGCAGATGACGACGCCTCGATCGGCGCGTCCGTCCACGACGGCCTTTCCGACAGCTGCTGCGAAGTCCGGATAGTCCACAGAGTCCGCCGTGTGGGTGCCGAGATCGAAGACCGTGAAGCCCGAATCGGACAGGATCGTTGCCAGATGGTTCTTGAGCTCGAACCCCGCGTGGTCCGATCCGAGTGCGACGCGCATGCCTCGAAGATAGTGAGTCGAGCCCGATCCGACCGAACGGGCCACTGGCGCGCCGGAGCGACGGCCGATCGGCCGTCGCTCCGGGTTGCGGCCCGAGTGGGATGCTCGGTCTAGATGAACAGGGTCTGGGCGCCTTCTGCGATCTCGATGAAGTCGCTGGCGTTGATGATCCCTTCGACCCGGTCGTACAGGTCCTCTTCGGCCACGTGCATCATGTCTGCGGACATGCGGCAGGCCCAGAGGTGGCCGCCGGCATCGGTGATCAACTCGAGGAACTCGGGGACCTCGGGGATCTCGAGGCCTTCGATCTGCTTCTTCATCATGTAGGTGGCGAAGCTGGTCATGCCTGGCAGCCCCATCACCGCATTGGGCATGTGGGTCGCCGGGTTTCCGATCGGGCTGAACTTGAGATGACCCATCGTCTTCTTGGTGATCATGTCGAATCCCCAGAAGGTGAAGAACAGATGGACCTCGACTCCCTCTCCGAGAGCGGCGTTTGCGAGGACGAGCCCCGGATACGCCATGTCGAGCGATCCCTTGGAACAGATGATCACGAGCTTTCGATCGGTTTCCTCCTCATCCCCGAACGAGGGGATCGGGGCGGTTTCGGTGGCGCTGGTCATGTGGGCTCCTCTCAGACGCAGCCGGCCGGCTTCGGAACTCCGGCGATGTACGACATCTTCTTCGCCGGCTTCTTCGGGAACATCGCGAAGAGTTCCTTCGTGGGGATGCCGCCCACGTTGGTCACCCGGCGAAGCGTCGGGGTCACGCCGTTCTCCTTGTAGTCCTCCCTGAGGAACCTGATCGGCACCCAGTGGGCGTCGGTCAACTCGATGCCGATGTTGGCGGCGAGCGCCTTGGCCACCTCCTCGTCCCATTCCTCGTATTCGGTCATGAAGCCTTCCTCGTCCACGTGGACTTCGCGGTCGGCAACTGTTGCGAGTGCCATCTGCACTACCTCCTGTTTGTCAGTTCTTCTGTCTTGTCGGTTGATCCGGAAGCCGTCACGCCGACAACCGGTGATCCTTCGC
>CBDTYK010000242.1:0-3645 GCA_965364595.1 uncultured bacterium | reverse complement strand
ACGAGTCTTTGGAGAGGATGGCACGAGATCTTCGGGCACACCGCGAGGGATCACTGAGACCCGCTCGAGCGGTATGTTCAGCAGACTGGCGTTCGTCAGCTTGGCATCCTCGGTCAGGGCCCGGAACGCAACCAGTGGATGGCGTGCCGCGACGCCGCCGAGCCGCCGGAGAAGACCGGCTCGAACGGTATCGGCTCCCGGCTGGAACGACCTCAGGAGCGAGGGATCGCCCGACAGGGCGAACGTCGACACCACCGGGAGTCCGAGCGAGCGAGCCGCGAGTTGGGCGCACAGATTGCCCATGAACAGACTGCTCTGAATCACGTCCGGCTGCACAGAGCGCAGTCTGGAACGCAGCCGAGTCGCCATGAGCGGTAGCGTCCGAGCACCTCGGGCGGCCTCGAATCCCAGCATCTCGACCCGAATTCCGGCTGCCTCGAGCGGAGAAGCCAAGTCACTGTTGCGATAGAGGCCGTACACGACTTGGTCATGATCCGCACTCAGCCGCGTGATTTCTCGAACCAGCCCATGTTCCGCACCGCCGGAGGCTGCGAGGCTGTCGATGACGTGCGCTATTCGCATTCGCCGGCCGATCAGCGCTTGGATGTCAACGTCACCGGAACCGAGGTGGAATGGCGCTCTGGGATGGACGCCGTTGCATCTTTGGCGTGATAACTCGACCGCACGAGAGGGCCGGACTCCACGTGCGGGATCCCGATCGATTCTCCGAATTCCCGATATCGCCCAAACTCATCGGGATGTACGTATCGATGAATTGCACGATGTCGCGGCGTTGGTCGCAGGTATTGACCGATCGTGATGATGTCGACCCCCACGGCCCTCAGATCGGCGAGCGCACCGAGGACCTCGTCTTCGGTCTCCCCCATCCCGACGATCAATCCCGATTTCGTGAGCCCCTCGGGGTTGGCCCATTTGGCGCGTGCGAGTAGGGCGAGTGAGCGGCCATAGCTGGCCGAGGTGCGGATCTCCCGCTGAAGTCTGAGCACCGTCTCGGTGTTGTGGTTGAGCACCTCCGGACGCTCATCCATGATCGTCCCGAGATCATCGGGATCGCCCTTGAAGTCAGGTATGAGCACCTCGATGTCCGTGCCTGGTGATGCACGCCGGGCCTCCCTGATCGTCGCAGCGAAGATGCCGGAGCCTCCGTCTTCGAGATCGTCACGATTGACCGAGGTGATCACGGCGTGTTGGAGGTTCATCTTTGCGATGGCCTCTGCGGCCCGGAACGGTTCGAGCACGTCGTATTCCGTTGGTCGACCAGTTGTGACGTTGCAGAACCCGCAGGCTCGGGTGCATTTGTCGCCGAGGATCATCAAGGTCGCCGTGCCCATGCTCCAGCACTCGTAGATGTTCGGACAGCCCGCCTCTTCACACACCGTGTTGAGTTCGAGGCCTCTCATCAGCTTCTTGAGCTCGGTGTATTCGGTGTCCATGCTCGCGGTCACCCGCATCCATTCCGGCCGAGGTGGTTCGCCGGGGAGTCGGCCGCCGATCAGGATGGGTTCAGCGTCGCGAGCATCTGGTGAGAACGTCCCTGCCTCCAACAGACGGTCGACTTCGAAGCTGCGATCTCTGCCCTGGCCTCGCGTGAACGCGCCCAACTGGACTTCGGTGGTCGCATGGCCGAACACCCGTTGGAAGTGGGGGATCAGAGCGGCAACCGCTTCTTCCTGTGAAACGGTGCGACCGAGTATCTCCCGCACGGAGGTCACCCGTCGATCGCGGATGCCGCACGGGTGCATCTGGTCGAAGGCCGCCAGGTCGGGATCGAGATTGAGCGCGAAGCCATGGGTCGAGACCTTGCGCGAGACCCGCACGCCGATCGCAGCGATCTTGCCCTTCTCCGTCCAGACCCCCGTCAACCCATCTTCCCGCCAGGACTCCACCCCGAGGTCGGACAGTGTGTCGATGAGCACCTGCTCCATCCGGCGGACATGGGGAACGATCTGCTTCGGGTCCGGGAGTCCGATGATCGGATACCCGACGAGTTGTCCGGGCCCGTGGTAGGTGATGTCGCCGCCGCGGTCGACGTCGTGGACTTCGACCCCTCGTTCGGCAAGGTCCTCGCGGCTCACCAGCAGGTTGGAGCCGTCACCATTGCGACCGATCGTGTAGACCGGGGAGTGTTCCAACAGGAGCAGGTAGTCGTCGGACGTGCGCTCTTGCACCCGTCCCTCCCAGATCGCCTTCTGGAGGTCCCAGGCCTCGGCGTAGGGCAGACGGCCGAGCCATCGGACCCGAAGCTTCGAAGCGGGCGTCACGCCAGTTCCTGCTCCCAGTCCCACATCTCGAGGTTCTGCTTGATCTTCTGGAGGAAGAGCACAGCGGTCGAACCGTCGAAGGCCCGATGGTCCCACGAGAATCCCAGATAGCCGATGTGGCGGATGGCGATCACATCACTCCCGTCGGGGCCCTGAACGACCGACGGACGCTTGGCGACCGTGTCGGTCGACAGGATGCCCGTGTTGGGCACGTTGATGATCGGCGCCGTCATGAACGACCCGAACGGCCCGGGGTTGGTGATGGTGAACGTCGAACCGGTGATGTCGTCGGGTTCGAGGGCGTTGTTTCTCGCCTTGTCCGCCAGCGCCTTGATCTCACGCGCGAGACCGACCAGCCGGAGCCCGTCCGCGTTCTTGACGCCTCCGACCACCAGACCCTTCTGATTGAGGTCGATGGCGATCCCGAGGTTCACCGACTTGTGGTACACCGCCTTCTTGTCCTCGAGATAGAACGACGAGTTGACGACCGGGTACTCCTTGAGTGCATCGATCGTGGCTCGAGCGATGAACGGCAGGTATGTGAGTGAGAAGCCCTCCTCCGCCTTGAATGCCGCTTTGTGGGCCTGGCGAACACGCTCCACGCGCTCGTAATCGACCTCGATCGACGCCCACACGTGCGCTGCGGTCTGCTTCGCCTTGATCATGTTGGCGCCGATGCGTGCCCGGAGCCGATCGAGTTCGACGACCTCGTCCTCGCCCGTGGCCGCAACGGGTTGCGGGGCGGGTCGAGGCGCTGCAGGAGGCGCTTCGGGGGCAGACGGCGGTGTTGCCGCACGCTCGGTGGCCGGAGCCGGCGCATCCGGTGGGGCGCTCGGGGCTGTGGCCAGCGGTACCTCTGCCGGAGTCTTTGCTGCAGGTGCGGCCTCCACAGGTGCCGCCTCTGCGGCTGCGGGAGACGCTGCGGGTGCGCGCCCGCCGGATTCGATGAGCGCCTCGACGTCCTTGCGGGTGATCCGACCGCCCTGGCCGGTTCCGCTCAACCCGGAGATGTCCAGGTCGTGCTCCCGGATCAGCTTGCGGACGACCGGCGACAGCAACTTGCCCTTCGTGTCGGTTCGCCCGTTCGGCGCTCCACTGCTCGACGCCGCAGGGGCCGGCGCAGCTGGAGCCGGCGCCGGAGCCGCCGGTGCGATCGGCTCGCTCGATGGGGAAGCCGCAGCAGCGGGGGCGGCCTCCAGACCGGCTTCGCCGGCTGCGCCGATTCTCACCAGCGGGGCCCCGACCTCGACGGTCTCACCTTCCGGCACCATGATCTCGAGGATCGTGCCACTCACCGGCGAAGGAACCTCGGTGTCGACCTTGTCGGTCGAGATCTCGACCAGCACCTCATCGGCCTCGATCG
>CBDTYK010000241.1:0-3653 GCA_965364595.1 uncultured bacterium | reverse complement strand
TGGGGCCGACCGAGGCAGGCTCAAAGGACTCGAGGCGTCGCTCGGCCTGCTCGATCTCGTTTGTGAGCCCGGCAATCGCCTCCCTGAACGGGAGCGTTGGATCGATCCCTTTTGCGATCTTCTCGGCCGCAGTGAGCACGACAGCGAGCCGCTCTCCCGGGCCTGCCAGGATGTGCGTCTGAGAACGCGACGAGACCCCCAGCAACAGTCCGGTTTGCGATGCGCCCTTCTTGTTGATCTCGTCGAAGACGAACTCGACCTCCTGCGCGCCCGAGAAGACGAGCCGACGATCCGTCACGTAGACGTTGCCTGAGTCGACGACCACACACGGCTGCAGACCGTCGGATCCGGGCAGCGGGCGGCGTTCTTTGAGACGAACCCCTTGGACGACTCCAAGACCCGCTTCTTCACCACGGAGGGGTATCGGGAGGCGTCGGGGCACCAGGCCTCGAACCCACTCCAGTTGAGCCTTCGCGGCCGAAAGCGCGATCTCCCGTTCTCGAATCTCGTTCTGGAATGAGATGATTCGAGCATCGATTGCCGCGTCATCAGCCTGTTCATCACGGGCATCCGCGGGTATCGCGTTTCGTCCGGATCCGGACTGTGCAGCTTCAGTCGACGACGTCGGTCGGGCGACGTGGCGGCCCCTCGCACTCCCAACCTGCACCTTCGGAGGATTGCCGGCAGGCGTCCTCGATGAGTCGGATGGGGTACTGACATCGATGTCGTCGAGTCGGAGGATGATCGTCAAGGCCTCGGTGTCGACCGCATCGATCACCAGCTGCTCGCCCTCAGCCGACACCACGATCGCTTCTCCGGAGAGCCTCGGCGACATTTCGCTGATCGGCCACCGTCCGACCGGCCGGCCCGAGACTTCCATCGACAGCTGCCCATCCTCCACAGACAGAAGGGCATCGACTGCGGGAGCCTGTGTATCGAAGAAAGAGACCTTTGCTTCCAAACCCACCATGACCCGTTCCGCGCCCATTCGCCAACTATTACTCATTGCAGGCGAACCACGCAAGCGTAGTTCGTGAAACCTGAGGTTGGTTTCCATGGACATCGCGATCGTCAACGGCACGTCGACGGGGACAATCTCTGACTCAGACACCGAGAAATCAGCCGCGCGTGAGATTCTGTGCGATCAACAGGTCACTCAGCCGATGCGCCAGCGCAGCCACCGTGATCGTCGGATGAGCCGCACCTCCGGTGGTGAAGGAAGAACTCCCGCATACGTACACATTGTCGAGTCCATGCACTCGAAGATCCGAGTCGACCACCCCGTCGAGTGGATCTTCGCTCATTCGGGTCGTGCACATGGGGTGCGCATGAACGTAGGAATCATCGATGGTGATCTCCACACCTGCGCGCTCGCACGCATCTCTCAGGTCCTGTGCGACCTCGTGCATTCTTCGACGGTGACTCTCATCATGACTGAATACGGTTCGAGTGTTCGACAGCCCGAAGCGATCGCGGCCTTCGCGGAGTTCGACGCTGTTCTCATGTTGCGGCAATTGCTCGATGACGGCGTTGAGTATGAGCCGCGACCTCCCGATCGGTCGCCAGAGGAGCAAGTACTTGCCCTTGCTCTGCCCGGACTCGACATCGGGCCCTCGCGATGCCGCGGTCACGCGGAAAGCGTCATTGTCGGGATCAGAAGAATCCCAGGCCCCGCCGATTCGAAGTCCGGTGTGAGATATGAGATTCCGGCCGAGATGGCCTCCCGCATTTCCCAGGCCATGAGGATGTGTGCCGCTACGAGACGCCAGGAGGAGCTTCGGAGACTCGATTCCTCCGGCGCAGACGATGGCCGCAGCCGCCTCGACCGTGACCCGGTCGCCGGACAGAGTCGAGCAATCGACCGCGACGAAGCGATCAGGGTCCTCGATGACGAGACGCTGCGCAGTGGTCTGCTCGAGCAGCGTGAAACCGGGCGACGATCCAGCCTTGGCGATCATTGCGTCCGCTGAAAAGGCTATGCCATCGGACGTCAGCGTTGCGTTGTGGTGCATCACCGACTCGTCCGCAACGATCTCCTCGAACAAACGGTCTCGAGGTGCGTAGGGCTTGGGCGCAACCGGAAACGGGCCGGACCGCGGAGGGTGACCCGGATCTGTCCCGTCACCAGATGCTCCAAGCGTCTGTTCGGCCCGTCGGTAGCTGATTTCGAGATCCGAATAGCTGATCGGCCAGTCCTTCCCCTGGCCGGTCAGTGTCTGCAGACGGAAGTCCTCAGGCTTGAGTCGATAGGCGTAGCCGGACCAGGCCAAGGTCGAACCGCCCCGTGCGAGCACAGCTGCTCCGGGCAGGCGATAGGGTCGGTCTCCTTCTGCGATGTGGTGCTCAGACTCGTATCGAGCATTTCGGAGCCACAACCTCATCCGAAGCCGGTGGCTCCCGAGATGACGTTCGGCCAGCGCAACGGGCCAGGGGCGTCGCCAGGCGGTGCCGGCCTCGATCATTACGACGTCGAGACCGGCTGCCAGACACCTCGTCGCAGTGATTGCTCCGGCCACGCCGGAGCCGATGATGCAAACGTCCGCCGAGTAGCTCTGCGTCACTCCCTTCAATCCTCAGCATTCCAGACGGAATCGAGGATGCCGATCATCCGAGAGGTCTTGTCGAGATCCACGAAGCTCGGAGCCGTGCCGTCGATGACATCCAGGAAGTTCCGGCTGGTTGCGGCAATCGGGTTCGGCAGTTCGTTCGCAACCGCCCGAGCAGCGACGATCACCGAATCGACGCTCTGAGAAACGTTGTTGAGGATGTTGCGCACGGTGCGTTTCGCCATTCGAGGGCGGCCTGACAGCGGTGTGACCGTGAGCGAGCGATCGTGGATGTCCACGACGATGGTGCCCCTCTCGTAATAGCACTCGAGGATTCCCTTGGCGTTGCCATGGCCAAACGACATCGTCATCGAACCGACCTGGTCACCGCACCCGAGACCGATGTGCAGCAGATCGTGAACGTCGTTGGGGAGCGGCCGTCGGCGACGACGGATCGATGTGACCGTTTCGACATCCTCCAGGAGGTGCATCAAGATACTCATCGGGTGGTCTGCGAGGTTTCGGAGGATGCCGCCTCTCATCGAGTACGCCCAGTGGTCGCTCGCCCCGTACGGGATCGAGCCATCCGGGGTCGTCCAGTTGTAATCGCAATGCACTGTGACGAGCTGCCCAAACCTTCCGGATGCGCTCAGGGCTCGCAGCTTCTGGATCTCTTGAAAACCGAGCGCGCTCAGGCCCGGATACAACACGACGTGATTGGCCTGTGCCTTCGCACGAAGCGTTTGGAACTCTTCTTCGGTGTCGGTGATCGGCTTCTCGAGATACGTGTGAACGCCCGCATCCAGAGCCATTTCCGCAAGGACAGCATGGGACTCGACACGGGTGAGTACGTACAACGCATCGAGAGACTCGATCGTC
This sequence comes from uncultured bacterium, assembly GCA_965364595.1. Classification (GTDB taxonomy): domain Bacteria; phylum Actinomycetota; class Acidimicrobiia; order Spongiisociales; family ZC4RG35; genus JAHEDH01. Next base: position 228 of record CBDTYK010000241.1, on the reverse strand, counting down.
AGCATGTCGCTCAGACTCTGATAGACCTTTGTGCTCCCGAACTCTGCCCCGAATGCCTGCGCTCGATCGAGATTTCGGTCACAGAAGGCCAAGACGACGTCGTCGAGGCCGGACAGGTCATCGCCCGGCTGGAGGTGACCAGGAACTGCACGTCCGGGTCCGAGGAAAGCTTGACTTCATCGGCAAGCACCAGGGTGCCGTCGATGTAACCCTCCAAAAGGAGATCGC
>CBDTYK010000240.1:0-3667 GCA_965364595.1 uncultured bacterium | reverse complement strand
CGCGAACAGCAGTGTGCCGAAGGTGAGACCGACTTGGGCGTCGACGGTTCCCTGTGCGGCGAAATTGACGAGGCTGACGCCGAATGCGGCGAGTGCAGCCGCCCCGATGATGAGCGTTGGTTGGAGATCTCTGGTCATGTGACCGGACCGATCAGTCGACCTGAACCACGATTGCGGTGATGTTGTCGTGCCCGCCGGCCCTGTTCGCCTTTTCGACGAGATCCCACACGGCCTCCTCGGGTGTCTCCAGGTCGAGTGATTCGGCGATCGACTCGTCGTCGATCATCACGTTGACCCCATCTGAACACAGGAGTAAACGATCGCCGGGGCGAACAGGTTCCTCGCCGGTGTCGATGTCCACGTCCGGCTGGAGGCCGAGCGCGCGGGTGATGAGGCTGCGTTGGGGGTGGGTCGCTACCTCGTCAGGGGTGATCGTGCCTCGCCGCAGGTACTCGGCGACGACGGTGTGGTCTCTCGTCATCTGAGTCAGTTCGCCGTCGCGGTACAGATACGCGCGCGAGTCCCCGACATGGGCGTAGCGGATCACCCCGTCCTCCCCCAGCTCGAAGAGCGTCATGGTCGTGCCCATCCCCGCGAGCTCGGGGTGACGGTCGATCTCCTCGAAGATGGCGTAGTTCGCGGCCTGGACCCGTTCCTTCAGTGAGCCCTTGGTCTCCACCGCCCGCTGAGTGGCGACGGCGGAGGCGCGTTCGCCGGCGATGTGTCCGCCCATGCCGTCAGCGACCAGGACCACGGCGGGGCCCTCGCTTCGACCCGACGTGAGCGGATGGAGCGAGTCTTCGTTGATCGTCCGTATCCGACCGCGATCTGTCGCCACCGCCCAGTGGTAACTCATCGGACCTCCATCACCGTCTTCCCGACCTGCACTGCGTCACCCCGGTTGAGATCGACCGGGGTCGTCACCCGTCGGCCGTTGACGTAGGTGCCGTTGGTGCTGCCCAAGTCGTTGACGACCAGTCGCCCCTCACGGGCTGAGAGGCGGAGGTGGAAATCGGAAGCGTAGGGGTCGTCGAGGAAGAAGTCGGCTTCGTCGGATCGCCCGAGCACCATCGAGTCGGTGACCGTGAAGGTCGCTCCGGCCTGATTCTCGGATCTAACGACCGCCACTCGGGTGCCGCTCCGGCGCCTGCGACGGCCCCCGCCGAGGCCGAGATGCGTGGAGATGGATCGGGCGATCTGCCACACGAAGAGATACACGAGACCGAGGAAGATCAGACGGAGGAGCGTCAGCAGCAGATCGGGCATCAGATCGCCTCGAGCCGGTATTTGAGATCGGCGATGCGGATCACCGAGCCGAATTCGCACTCTGTGGGGGTCTCGCCAATCGGTGCGCCGTCCACGCTGGTGCCGTTCGATGAGCCGAGATCCTCGAGTCTGACGGCTCCCGACTCGGTCCAGATGCGGGCATGCCGACGGCTGACCTGGTCGTGTGTAAGGACGGCGTCGCAATGCTGGTCGCGTCCGATCACGGCACGGTTCACGGTGATGGGCACCAGCTCGCCGTCACGGCGAAGCACGGCCCATGCCGGCCGCTGACCTGGTGCCATCCCGGACGTGACGTAGACGGAACCCCGCCGGACGGACGCCTCGGTGCGGATGGCCACCTTGGCCGGACCGTTCATCCTCCAGCCCCGGTCGAACGCGGCTTCTTCGACCAGTCGCTCCAGTTCGTCGATGAGCCGGTGCGGTGCGGCGCCTTCGCCCGGGTCCGGGATGGAGATCTCGAAGGAGTTGTGGCACACGAGGTCGTCATTGAGCGACAGGTCGGCGGTACGTATGAGGCGCGTGGCGAGTTCAGTCGGGTGAAGCGGCCCACTGAAGACCTTGGACGCCCACCCCTCGAGCAGGCCGTCCATGCGGCGTTCGAATTCCCGAACGAGTCTCATGTCGAAGAGAGTAGATCAGGGTCCCGACATCGTGACCACCGGCGGGTGGCGTCACGCGGCGCAATCCCTCCCCGAGCTGAGATCGAGACGCCGGAGAGCGATCACCAGCCGTTGGGTACGACAGGTTCAGAACCTTCCCAGGGCAGTGAAGGTGTCGATCGGGCCGGGTGCGGCCACCCCCGGCTTGCGCTACAGTTTCTTTCCTCATCCGCGGGCGAGTGGCGGAATTGGCAGACGCGCAGGATTCAGGTTCCTGTGAGGTAACACTCGTGGGGGTTCAAGTCCCCCCTCGCCCACTTGGTTTCGGATCCATTTCGAACGTTCCCCCGTCGCCGTCCCCGATGGATCATTCCACTCACGATCCTCGTTCTGGGCGCGATCGCCGTGTCCGTGCTGCTCGCCGACGACGGTGCCCCGGCGCTGTACGCCGAGGAGGTGCGTGAGCAGGCAGCGGCGATCGATCAGATCGTGCCCGCCTTTCAAGCGCTGATCCTCCAGCTCGGAGAAACCGACAGGATCCTGCTCGATGACACGATCGACGAGGTCGTCGCAACGCTCGACGATGTCCGGACGACGATCTCGGAGATGACGCCGCCAGAGCAGGCCGCCGACGTACCGGTGGTGTTCGAGCTCGCAACCGGGGCGTGGGCTCGTGGACTCGAGGGCTTTCGAACGGCGCTGCTGAAGGCTGCAGACGATCCTGCGCCACTGGGCGTCGAAAGCGAGGTCATCGACGCGTTCGTCGAGCTCCGCGTCGGTGACGTGCTCTACGGGCAGATGGTGGATCGACTCGCCGCCGCAGACATCCCACCTCCGGTGGGACCGATGCCGCCGATCACGTTCTTCCCCCGAACCTTCCCGATCGCCGGCACGGCATCGACCGTCGTCGCCTTCGCCGCTGCCGACGGCAGCCCGCTCGAGTTGCGGGCCGTGCTCGGTATCGAACAGGTGACAACCGATCCCGCCTGGATCGTCGATGTCACCGATGCGCTCGTCGTCGAGAACACATCCTCGATCCTCGTGAAGGTGGTGGTCTCGAACACGGGGAACACCGAGTCGCTCGCAACGACCGTCGGGGTCGAACTCGCCTCGAACGACGGAGTGGTGCAGAGTCGGGTGCTCGATGTCCCCGTGCTGGCACCCCAGTCCACGACGACGCTGTCGACCGATGCCCTGGAGGTCACTCCCGGGGCGCTCTATCAGCTGCTGGTTGGCTTGCCGATCGCCAACATCGACGAGACGGATCCCGCGCGCGGGCGGAGCTTCGAGTTTCGGATCAACGAACAGGTCTCCACCACGACGACGTCCGAGGCCACGACCACCACCGGCGGATAACGGCTTCTGTCGCTCGGGCCACCCCCGGTACCATCCGCAACCCCCGACGAGGTCAACCCACGATGATCGACATCACGCTGCTCAGAAACGATCCCCAGAAGATCGCCGAGTCGATGGCACGCCGGGGAATCGAGCTCGATGTCGACGAACTCGCCGGCCTCGACGAACGGATCCGGAAGACACGTCACGCTGCAGAGACGGTTCGGAGTGAGCAGAAAGAGGCAGGCCAGCGGATCGCGCAGCTGTCCGGTGACGAGAAGGCCGAGGCGATCGCCGCCGTGTCGGACCTCGCCGAGCGATACAAGACGCTGTCCGCCGAGGCCGATCGGCTTCAGGAGTCGTTCGACGAGACATGGATCGCGCTGCCGAATCTCGTCGACCCCAGTGCGGCGGACGGGATCACCGACGAGGACAACGTCGAGATC
>CBDTYK010000239.1:0-3736 GCA_965364595.1 uncultured bacterium | reverse complement strand
GTTGGCGAGCGTCTGCGCCTGCACACCCTGAGCGGCATCGACCAGCAACAGCGCGCCTTCGCAGGCCGCAAGCGACCGGCGGACCTCGTAGGAGAAGTCGACGTGTCCCGGGGTGTCGATCAGGTTCAACGTGTACTCGTGCCCGTCATCGGCGCTGTAGCGCAGACGAACGGTCTGCGCCTTGATCGTGATCCCACGCTCTCGCTCCAGGTCCATCGTGTCGAGCATCTGCTCGCGCATCTCCCGCTCGGTGATGGCACCGGTTCGCTCGAGCAAACGGTCGGCGAGCGTCGACTTACCGTGGTCGATGTGGGCGATGATGCTGAAGTTGCGGATACGCGACTGGTCGGTCACTGTGCTCCGGGAGGATCGAGGCGGGTCGGGTGGAACCGGACAGGATTGTACCCGCTCGGTGGACAGTGCTATCTTTCGCGCTCGCTGCGCGCCTCCCGGCGCCGCCCCGCCCACCGTCCGGTGGACCCGGGCTTCCGACGACAGTTTTCAGGTGTTCACGAACATGGCCAACATCAAGTCCCAGATCAAGCGCAACCGCCAGAACGAGAAGGCGCGGATGCGTAACAAGTCGGTCCGCTCCGAGATGAAGACCCGCGTCAAGAAGACGCTCGAAGCCATCGAGGATCCGTCCGCCGATGCCGCCGAGGCGTACAGGGTCGCTCAGAAGCGCATCGACGAAGCCGTCAGCAAGGGCGTGCTCCACAGGAAGACCGCCGCCCGCAAGAAGGCCCGTCTCGCAAAGCGCGTCAACAGCGCTTCCTGAAGTCGCCGACGAACGACAACCGATGATCTGACTCGAGGGGCACCCAAGCGGGTGCCTCTCTTTCGTCGGGCGACGTGATGAGTCGTGGGTCGTGGGTTGTGAGGTTCATCACCCGCTATTCAGAACCCCGCAACGCCGACGCGAGGCGATGCCTTCGACCCACGGAACAGGTGTGCTTCGCTCGTTTCAGTCGAGGGCTTGCACTTCGAACTCACTGGTCGTGTCCAGAAGACAGGACTGGAGCCACGAAAAGCGTGGAGGATCTTCGGTGAGCGACGACTTCGGAGCTGGACCGATCGTCACGAGCCCACCGGGGGCCGTCGAAACCAGGGCCGCCCTGCCGGCACCATCCGACACCAGCGCGATGATCTGAGTCTCGATCGACTCGTCGAATGGAGGCATCTCGACGTATCCGACCGTCGGATACGCAGTCAGGCCGGCGGTCTCGAGGTTGTCTTCGAAAGCGACCCACGTCCGACAGCGATTACTCGGATCGGCGAACGAGATTCCGTCGTCGGACGGCACGAATCCCGATGTCCCGGCGAGGATGCCGTCGAGGTCGAGTTTCGGCGCCAGTTCGATCGGCTCGAACGGCCCGTTGTCGGGCACGACCTGATCCGGAACCCAGTCTCCACCACCACACGTGTGGGCAAGGAGGCTGTGTCCGATCAGAACCGTCTGTGCGGTTACCGTGCCAACGGGCACTCCGTTCAGGTACTGAAACCAGACGTAGGACGAGCGCCCGAACGGTTCGAGAGAGGTGAACTGGTGCCAGCCGGTCGGTTTCAGGCCGAACCGGTGGACTGCGTAGCCCAGCAGGAGATCAGGCTCATTGGGCACGATCTCGAGATCGGACATCCACGAAGCCCGGGCCGCCTCCGGTGGCAGGTTGGCCGCTCCACAGTCGAGACCAGGCAGGCTCCCTGACCTCGATCTCGAGCGGCTCGCAGGAGGCACCGGATCGACATCGGCGGCCGGAGTCCCGAGCGCAACCGGCGTCAGGATGGGAATCTCCCGGAGCTCTCCGGTGAACCCATCGACCAGACTCCGACCGGCGAGTTCCGACTCCAGCTCGATCGTGAACGGCGTCATGGGATTCCCAGGGCACTCCTGCATTCCGCTGAGCTTCCGGACTCTCACAGTGATCGTCACGGTGTCGTCGGTCTCCTCCACCGTCGCCCGAATACGACCGTCCGCACGGTCACCGCTCGCACAGTTCTCTTCGCTTACCAGTATCGGCACTTCTCTGGCGTCCTGCCCAACCGGAGCGCGGAGACGCCAGGGCGCCGGGTCAGCTTGAGCAAATGCGTCTCGGATCGAACACGCTCCGACAGCCATCCCCATACCGATCGCCGCGAACAGCAGTACGCGCAGTCCGCTGCTCATCTCAGCCAGAGGCAGAGGGCAATGGTGAGGCGCTCCATCGTGACGTGGTGGAGTTCGGCGGGGGCGCTCTTGAGGAGACGATCGGCGCGAACCAAAGCGTCATTGGCCTTCCGCAGGTTGGAGTCCTTCAGTCGGCCACGCTGACGCCACACCCGGTCGACCCAGCGGTCGTTGCCCTTGGCGTTCATCTGCTCTCGGAAGGTCTCCTTGTCCGGTGACGACAGCGCAACGGCTCTCCGGCGCACCTCCGTCTCGAGCGTCGCCAGCAGCACCAGCGGGTGGTTGTGGACCAATTGGTCGTTGAGCCGTCGGAGCGCCTCGGCCGTGTCGCCCTTCGTCACCGCATCGGTGTAGTGGAAGATCGGTTCGTTCGGCCGGTTCTTGAATCGGCCGAGGATCTGAGCAGCGGTGACGTGACCCGGTGTCTCGGCGATCTGGTCGAGCGCCTGGCCGATCGACGCGACATCTGCGCCGAACTTCTGGACCAGGGCCTGTTCGGCAGCAGAATCGAGTCTCAAGCCTCGTCGATCGATCTCGTCGTGGAGCCATTTGGCGGCATTCGATTCCCACATCTTCTTGATCGTCGTGGTGTCGGCCTCGGCCTTGAGATACTTCGACAGCTTGGCGGGCACGGCACCCGCCGAGACGAACGCAATCGCAAGGGCGTTGTGGTCGACCTGTTCGAGCAGTTCGATCAGGACGTCGGCTTCGGCGGCCGTCAGCTGCTGGGCGTCGATCAGGGCGAGCCCCTGATAGCCACCGAACAGGGAGCCGGACTGCAGGACCGGGATCATCGGTTCCAGTTCGTGGCGAACGGACCCGACCGCACCCTCGCTCTCGCCGCGGGCGGGCACGTCCAGCCGGACGATGTCGTTGGCGTGCACGCCGACCCGATCGAAGAAGGCATGGGCGGCGTCGATCATCTGCTGACGTTCCCCAGGCCCTGCCCCTGAGGGCCCTGTCACGTGCTGTATCGCCATGCCCCCAGGCTACGGCGCAGTGAGGACGAAAACGTCGTCAGGATCAGCCGGGCAGCCGGCCGAACAGCCGCACCAGGTCGCAGGCCATCTCGACGTCGTGGACTCTGATCATGTCGGCCCGATACTCCAGCGCCATGGCGATGTAGGCGGCGACGCGATGATCCTCCTGCTTGCGCGGGATCGGCACGAGGATCGGTCGGCCGAGCGTCCTCAACTCCTCGAGACCCCGGATCACGTCGAGCTGCATCCGCGTATAGGCCAGATAGTCGCCCCGATAGTTGATCGAGATGCCGGGATCCACGATCACATCGGTGATTCCCATCGCTTCGAGCTCGGCAAGTCGGTCGGCGAGCCGCACCGCTGTGAGCTTCGCCTTGTCGGCGGCGATCTCGATCTCCTCCACGTCGTGAGGGTTCGACCCTTCGATGTACATGGCGATGGCGGTCACCTTCGATTCAGCAACGATGCCCGCCATGCGTGGATCGGCGAGACCTCCGGTGTCGTTGAGAATCGCTGCACCGAGACCGACCATCACTTCGGCGACCTCCGGCTTCCACGTGTCGACGGACACGACGTGGCCGTCGGCGACGAG
>CBDTYK010000238.1:0-3748 GCA_965364595.1 uncultured bacterium | reverse complement strand
AGACGCCTCTGCCGCCGTGCTGCGATACGTCGCCCTGGCCGGGGCCTACTGGCTGGCGTTCTCGTCAGCGGCGTATCTCGTTGCACGACTGTCGGGCGTCGCCCGGCTGATCGATGCCACGGCCGTCTTCACCCTCCCGGCCGTCCGAAGGGTGACCGACCGACTCGTGGTCGGGACCCTGGCGATCTCCACCCTGGCGGGACCGGCGATCGCCGTGACGAGCCAACTCTCCGACCGTCAGGCCACGGTCGCCGACCCCATCGCGACCCGACTAGACGCCGACGACGCACAGCACGACTCCTCGGATCAGGTCATCGACCTCACCACACTCGACGAGCGTGACCTCGAGCAGTTGGCGCCTCGACCTTCGACACGACCGGACGTCGCGACGCCGCCTCCGCCCCCATCGATCTCGATCCGGGCGGATGCACATCTCGAGGTGATCGTGACCGCAGGCGATCATCTGTGGGCGCTGGCCGAGCGGCGTGTGTCGGAGGTGCTCGGGAGGCCGGCCGCCGATCACGAGATCGCCCCATACTGGCGTGAGGTGATCAGCTCGAACCCCGAGCTTCGTTCGGGCGACCCCGATGTCATCTACCCCGGCGAAGTGATCGTCCTCCCCCCGATGGACTAGCTCGCTGCGCTCGCCGTCACACGTCACACGTGGAACCTGGAACGTGGAACGTGGCGCTGACTAGAGGTTGTCGCCGAGGAAGATCTCCGAGACGCTCGAGTCCATGAAGATCGCCTGCAGCGCCTCGGCGATGATCGGAGCGATCGACACGACCCGGATCTTGTCGATCTGAGCTGCGTCTTCGGAGACGGGCAGGGTGTTCGTGACGATCACCTCTTCGACCGGAGCGTTCTTGATGCGGTCGACGGCCGGTCCCGAGAAGATCGGATGAGTGGCAACGATCCGCACGCTCAACGCACCCTGCTCCTTGACCATCTCGGCGGCGTTGCAGACCGTTCCCGCCGTGTCGATCATGTCATCGACGATCACCACGTGCCGGTTGGCGACTTTTCCCGACACTTCGAGCGCTGACGACTCGTTGTGCTTGTCGGGGTCGCGACGTTTGTACACGAACGCCACACTGGCATCGAGCCGCCGGGCGTACTTCTCAGCGCGTTTCACGCCGCCCGAGTCCGGCGAGACGATCGTGGTCGGGCCGGCCATGTTCTCCCGCAGATAATCGGTGATGATGGGGAGAGCGGTCAGATGGTCGAAGGGCTTTTCGATGAACCCCTGGAGCTGTCCGGTGTGCAGGTCCACGGAGACGAGACGGTCGGCGCCTGCCGTCATGAACAGATCACCCACCAGGCGAGCAGTGATCGGCTCCCGCGGCATCACCTTCTTGTCCTGCCGTGCGTAGCCGTAGAACGGCATCACAGCAGTGATCCGTCGCGCCGACGCCCGCCGCAGCGCATCGATGATGATCAGCTGTTCCATGATCGCGTCGTTGATTGGCCGGGTGTGGCTCTGCATCACGAAGCACGAGGCGCCTCGGACACTCTCGGTCGGCCGGGCGTAGATCTCGTCGTTGGCGAACTTGTGCGATTCGAGACCGCCGAGGGAGACACCGAGAAGATCGGAGACCTCGTCCGCCAGCTCGCGGTTCTGGCTGCCGGAAAACAGCATGAGTCGGTTTCTGCTGACGACGTCCACGAGTTCAGCCCTCCGTTTGGCTCATTACTGGCCGGAGTCGCCACGGTAGCGAGCCCAGAGACGCGCAGCGAGACCGGGTTTGTTCACCTGGCGGGCTCGCCCGAAGGCCATCGCATCGGCCTCGACATCTTCGGTGATCACCGAGCCGGCCGCGGTCATCGCCCGGTCGCCGACGGTCACCGGGGCGACGAGCATCGTGTCTGACCCGATCTTGACGTCCTCTCCGATCTCGGTGCGGAACTTCTCGAATCCGTTGTAGTTGACGGTGATCGTGCCGGCTCCGATGTTCGTCCGGGCTCCGATGGTGGCATCACCGATGTAGGAGAGGTGAGGAACCTTTGCTCCCGGACCGACGACCGACTTCTTGATCTCCACGAACGTGCCCGCCTTCGACCGCTCACGCAACTCCGCGTCGGGCCGCAGCGACACGTAGGGACCGACTTCGGCCTGCGCACCGACCTTCGCGCCTCGAAGTACGGCGTACCACACCCGGGCACCAGCCCCGATGGTCGACGCGTCGGCAGAGACATCGGGGCCGACGATCGCCCCTGCCTCGATGACGGTGCCGGAGGTGAGATGGGTGTTCGGCCCGACGCTGTCGCCCGGCTCCACCACGACTCCGTGCTCGATGTAGACGGTCGACGGGTCTTCCATGTGCACGCCTGAATCCATCAGGCTTCCGTTGATCCGTTCGCGACGGATGGCGGCCGCGGCGGCGAGGTGACGGTGGGTGTTGACGCCCATCACAGAGATTGGATCGGCAGCGACAGCCCCTGCCCTGTGACCGCGAGCGACGACTGCGGCCACGACGTCGGTGAGGTAGTACTCGCCCTGGGCGTTGGCGGCCTGCAGCGTTGCGATGTCCTCGATGAGTTCGGCGGCCTCGAAGACGTACATACCGGCATTGATCTCGTCGATCACGGCGATCGCGATATCGGCGTCACTCTGCTCGACGATCGCAGTGACATGGCCTTCCTCGTCCCGGACGATCCTGCCGTAGCCGTGTGGGTCATCCACGATCGCAGTCAGCACCGTCGTGGCGTTGCGCTCAGATCGGTGCTCCTCGAGGAGTCGTTGCAGATGATCACCGCTGATCAGCGGGGTGTCGCCGGGCAACACCAGCATGTCACCTCCGATGTCGCCGAGGTGCTCCAGCGCCACGCTGACGGCGTGCCCGGTTCCATGCTGCTCGACCTGGATGCAGTGATCGACGCCCTCGGGGAGTGACGAGATGACCTGTTCGGCTTCGTGACCGACCACCACAACGATCCGCTCGGGGTCGGTCCCTTGCACGGCGTCGATCACCCAGGAGAGCATCGATCGGCCGGCGATTCGATGCATCACCTTGGGCAGATCCGATTTCATCCGGGTCCCTTTGCCTGCGGCGAGGATGACAGCGGTGTGCGACATGGGATTCCCTCTCGGACGTGCCTTGCTGGTGGTCGGTCGGTGGCTGGGGGGACAGGACTCGAACCCGTACTAACGGGACCAAAACCCGTCGTGCTGCCAGTTACACCACCCCCCAAGGGCAGTGCCGCCGATGCGGCTCACAGCGCCGCCATGTTACCCGTCGGCCGCCACCCGGGTTCCGTGCCACACGGGGGCCACAGCCCGGGCGAATCGCGCTCCGGTTGGGATGATTTCGATCGCCTCTTCAGCCTCATCGGACGATGCGAAGAAGGCGAATAACGAGGGCCCGCTTCCCGACATCAGAACCGGCCGATTCCAGCGAAGGGACAACTCGGCCCGCCAGTCATCCAATGCCGGTTGGATCGATATCGCGGCCGGGTAGAGGTCGTTGATGAGAGGTCCATGGGACCGCAGAGAAGGGGGCAAATCCGTGCCCTCCACCGCGAGACCGGTCGGTTGATCGAGTGAATCCCACTCGCCATATACCCGCGGTGTAGCAAGATCGAACGGCGGGACAACGAGGGCTAGCGAGTAGCCGTCGAGGCCATGGCTAATGAGAAAATCGTCAGGACGGTGACGTTTCAAGACAGACAAGAAATTTGGGAGCCCGCGTCGCTGACAAAGCCTTAGCATATCGGTAAAGGCTTCAAGGGCATTGTTCGCTGGTATAAA
>CBDTYK010000237.1:0-3771 GCA_965364595.1 uncultured bacterium | reverse complement strand
ACAGGCCAGCGCCATGGCGATCATCACACGTTGGGCCATCCCGCCGGACAGCTCGTGGGGATAGGCCCTCGCCCGGCTCTTCGGGTCGGGGATGCCGACCTTGGCGAGCATCTCGACGACTTTCTCGTCCTCGACCTCGTCTGACCACTCACGGTGCAGTTCGAAGACCTCCTTGATCTGTGCGCCCGCCCGGTACACGGGGTTCAAGGCCGAAGTTGGCTGCTGGAAGATCATCGAGATGTGCTCTCCGCGGAGTTTGCGAAGCTCGGCCTGCTTCATCGAGGCGAGGTCGCGCCCGCCGAAGAGGATCTCACCGGCGACGATCTCACCGGGATGACTGATCAAGCCCATGATCGACAGCGACGTGACGGACTTCCCGCACCCTGACTCTCCGACGATCCCGAGGACCTCGCCACGGTCCACGTGGATGTCGACGCCGTCCACGGCCCTGACCACTCCGTCCCGAGTGTCGAAGTGGGTCTTGAGCCCGTTCACCTCGAGGAGCCGTTCGCCGGCGACGCGTCCTGATCCGAACTCGATGTTGCCGTCGCCGGTGTTGGTGGCCGTACTCATCGGTTGAGGGTCGGGTCGAGAGCGTCGCGCAGGCCGTCACCCATCAGGTTGAAGCCGAGCACGGTGATCATGATGGCGAGACCGGGAAAGAAGACGAGGTGGGGTGCTGTGAAGACCTGATTGCGTTCGGAAGCGAGCATCGAGCCCCATTCCGCCAGCGGAGGCTGTGCTCCGAGTCCGAGGAACGACAGTCCGGCTGCCTCGAGGATGGCGGTCGCCACGCCGAGTGTGGCCAGCACGACGAGCGGGGTCATGGCGTTCGGCACGATGCGGCGAAGAAGGATCTGGCTCGGTCGGGCGCCGAGAGCCCGGGATGCAGCCACGAAGTCACTTTCCTTGATCGCCAGCACCTGGGCACGCATGACACGCGCGTAGCCAGGCATGGTGACGATGGCGATGGCGATGAGTGCGTTCTGGAGCCCTCGACCAATCGACGCGACGATGGCGATGGCGAGCAGGAACGACGGGAACCCGAGGATGACATCCATGGCGCGCATGAGGATGTTGTCGATCCATCCTCCGGTGAACCCGGCGATCGCTCCGATGGTGGCGCCGACGACGAGCGCCAGCGTCACGGTGAAGAACCCCAGCGTGAGGCTCACCCTCGAGCCGAAGATGATTCGGGAGAACTCGTCGCGAACGTTGCCATCGATCCCGAGGATGTGCTGCGGGGTCTCTTCAGGACATCCGAGAAGCTGGATGCACGGGGGGTCGTAGCGGCCGACGTCTTCCTTGCCGATCAGGATCTCATTGGGGTCATATGGGGCGAGCAGCGGAGCGAAGACCGCCACGAGGATCAGGAACGAGATGATGCCCAGCCCGATCATGCCCGACTTGCGTTGCCGGAAGCGGCGAAGCGTGAGACGCCATTGCGTGAGTGGCTTCTCGTACAGGATCTTGGCGTCGGCAGCTTCGCGCTCGAGCTGTTCGAGGGCCTTCTTGTGGCTGGGTGAGGTCATTCGATGCGGATCCTCGGGTCGAGATAGGCGTATGACAGGTCGACGAGCAGGTTCACAACCACGTAGACAGCGGCGATCACGACGGTGAATCCCTGGACGATGGCGTAGTCGCGACCGGTGATGGCGTCGAACAGCGCCCTCCCGATCCCGGCGAGATTGAACACGGTTTCGGTGAGCACTGCGCCACCCAGCAGGGCGCCGAGCTGGAGCCCGACGATGGTGACGACGGGGAGCAGGGCGTTTCGAAGCGCGTGTTCACGCACCACGGTGCGTTCGCGCACTCCCTTGGCTCGCGCAGTCCGGATGTAGTCCCGGCTCAACACCTCCAACAACGAGCTCCGGGTGATGCGGGCGATGATCGCCAACGGGATCGTCGAGAGGGCGATCGTCGGGAGGATCATGTGACTGACGGCGTCCCAGAACACCTCCCATTGGCCGGTGATCAGGTTGTTGAAGATGTAGTGGTTGGCGATGTACTCGTTCACCTTCGCCCACAGCGAGCCCTCGGTGAGCTCCCATCCCCAGAGGTCGTAGTACGCCGTCGAGCGGATGCCCGCGCTGAGCCGGCCGGTTGGCTGCAGTCCGAATGGCGTGTCTCTCAGCACGAGCGCAAAGAGGTACTGGAGCATCAGGCCCAGCCAGAACACCGGCATCGAGACGCCGACATTCGCCAACGCCACCGTTGCCGTGTCGGCGATGGTGTTGTGTCGGCGGGCGGCGATGACGCCGAGCGGGACGCCGACGACCACCGCCAGCACGAGCGCTGACAAGGCGAGCTCGGTGGTCAGGGGTAGACGTTCGAGGAGCAACTGATTGACGGGACGGGAGAATCTGATCGATTCGCCGAGGTCGAACGTGGCGACGTTGCCCATGTAGATGCCGAGCTGAACGAAGATCGGCTCGTTGAGCCCGTTCGCCTCGTTGAACCGTTCGCAGGCCTCCTCGGTGGCACGTTCTCCTAGCAGCGATGTACAGGGATCTCCGGGGATCGCTCGGATGAGGAAGAACACCACCACGACGATCCCGATGAGGACCGGGATGGCAAGCAGGATTCGGCGAGTGATGTAAGCGACCATCTGGTTCGGCGGAGCATAGGGGAGGGGGAGGCGCCGGAGCGCCTCCCCCTCGGTTTCATCTTCTCTCGGGGACGGAAATTAACCTTCTTCGTTGATGCAAGCGTTCCAGAGGTAGCAGTAGTACTCGAACACCCCGCTGTTTCCCGTGTGTAGCGGATTGGCCGCATCGAGACCCGCAGCGAACGCAGTCACCACGTCGTTGGCGTCGAACGTCGATCCGTCGTGGAACAGCACGCCCTGGCGGAGCGAGCACGTCCAAAGACTGAAGTCATCGTTTGGCGCGCACTCGGTGGCCAGTTGGGGCTGGACTTCTCCTTCGATCGAATACGAGTAGAGACCCTCGACGATCTGCCCACAGACCCGGAGCGACTCGCCGGCCGACTCGTCGGAGCAGTACAGCGAGATGGGCTCGTTGCCCTGCATGAACACCAGCGTGTCGGTTCCGTTGTCCCACAGGTTCAACTGCACGTGACCCCAGGGCGTCGCGTGCGCACCTTCGACGTCTGCTGCTGCTGCGAAGTACGCACCCGCATGGGCGACAGGCACCATCGGGACGAGTTCCTTGATGGCGTTGTTCGCAGCCTCGTAGAACGGAGCTGCCTCGGCCGCCGACGCCAGTTGGGAGGCCTCGGCGAGCGGCTCGTAGATCTCCGGATAGGGATCACCGAACTGGGCGTTCCCCTCGGCGAAGTTGAAGTCCAAGAAGTTCGTGATGTGCGGGTAGTCACCCGTCCATCCCAGCAGGTGGATCCCGTCGCAGGTACCAAAGGTCGAGCAGGCCTGGATGAACTCCCCAGACTCCAATTGCACGATCTCGGCATCGATGTTCAGGTTGTCCGCAAGCTGCGCCTGGATGTCGGCGGCAACGTCTCCCGGTGTGGGCAGGTAGCCGCGAGTGACATCCCGGTAGTAGATCGACGTCGAGAACCCGTCCGGGAAGCCGGCGTCGGCCAGCATCTGCTGAGCTGCCACAGGGTCGAAGTCGTACCACGCCTCCCCTTGGCATCCGTTGTCAACGGAGCACGGGGTGAAGTGCGAGGCAACCTCGGATCCGGGGGCATAGAAGGTGTCGACCATCCGCTGACGGTCGATACCCATCGCGATCGCTTTCCGCACGTCGACGTTGTCGAACGGCTCGAACGTATTGGTGAAGCCCATGTAGA
>CBDTYK010000236.1:0-3775 GCA_965364595.1 uncultured bacterium | reverse complement strand
GCCACCACGAACCCGGTGTTTTCGATCGCCTCTGATGCCTCCGAACCGTCGGGCATGTCTCGCACCGGATCGGCCCCGACGAGGATGAGCGCTTCGAGCGCTCCGTCGGACAGCATCTCACGGGTCGACTTGCCAGGCGTCGACGGAGTCTCACCCCACGCCTCGGTCAGCGCCTCGTGACCGCTGGCGACAGTCACCCGTCCTGGCAAAAGGGTGGGTGCGAGTCCCATGTCGAGTGCGCCGAAGACGTTCGACCGGCGGGCCAGCGGGAGAATCGAAGCGTCGGGCAGTGTGCGCACGAACGCCGCCACGGCCTCTGCGAGCTTCGGGTCCTCGGTGTATCCGGGGCGGCCGATCAGCGCAACGACCGGACCGGCATCGAGGGCGGCACGGGCGTCGGCGTATCGGCCTTCGCCTGCCGAGAGTGCCGTCAGCACTTCGGAGCCGGCTCCAGGCCTGTAGGTGAACTTGTGGTCGGCGCGGTCGTCCAATCCCGTTGCCCGGGGGTGGATGACGATGAGCGTGGCACCGAGTTCCTGGGCGGCCCGCCGCACCCGGAGGTACAGCGTCGGGTGCTCTTCCTTGAGATCAGGTCCCCACACGAGCACGGTCTTGGCGGTCTCGAGGTCGGAGATGAGACCACGGTCGGCGGTGGCGGCGAGGAATTGGGGATCCAGGCCGTCGTCGAGCTGGGCGTCGACGTTGTTCGTCCCAACCGCCACCCGCATGAACTTGGACAGCGCATAGGCGTCCTCGTTGGTGAGACGAGCGCCACCGATCGCCCCGACCGAGTCGGGCCCGGAGGCCTCGATGGTCGACTTGAGCTTGGACGCCACGAGGTCGAGCGCCTCGGCCCAGGACGTCTCACGGAACTCGCCGTCGGAGCCCTTGACGAGCGGCACGTCGAGGCGGTCGGGCGAGTTGATGTACTCGAACCCGAAACGACATTTGTCGCTCAGCCATCCGTGATTGGTGGGCTCGGCGTCGACACCGAGGAATCGCAACACTTCGTTCTGGGACGACTGGATGCTGATGCGGTCACCGGCCGTGCAATGCGCACACGTTGATTCGACGGCACCGAGGTCCCAAGGCCGCGCACGGAAGCGGTAGGCGGTGGCGGTGAGCGCACCGACCGGGCAGATCTGCACCGTGTTGCCGGAGAAGTACGAGCTGAACGGCAGATCCGGAAAGGTGTTGACCTGGGTGTTGTTCCCGCGGTCCTTGAACTCGATGAGCGGGTCGCCGGAGATCTCGTCGGAGAACCGGGTGCAGCGGGCGCAGAGGATGCAGCGTTCCCGGTCCAACAGCACGAGGTCGGAGATCGGGATCGGCTTCTCGTAGTGCCGCTTCTCCTCCACGAACCGCGACTCCCCCGGGCCATATGACATCGTCTGGTCCTGGAGGGGGCACTCGCCGCCACGGTCGCAGACCGGGCAATCGAGCGGATGGTTGATGAGGAGAAACTCGAGGATGCCCTCCTGCGCCTTCTTGACGGTGTCGTTCTGTGTGTCGACCACCATGCCGTCGGCGACGGGATTGGTGCAGGCGGTGATGAGTGCGGGCCCGCGGGGTGTCTCGATCTGGACCAGGCACATCCGGCACATCCCGACGGGATTCATCCGGGGATGCCAGCAGAACCGCGGGATGTAGGTGCCGTTCTCCTGAGCGGCCTTGATGAGCAACTCGCCCTTCTTGACCTCGTGTTCGACACCGTCGATCGTGATCGTGACCAGTTGGGTCTCGGTCTCGGGCTTGACGTCGGTCACGCATGCACCTCGGTCTTGGTGAACGGACAGGCGCCCTCGGTGATGTGAGCCATGACCTCGTCTCTGAAGTGTCGCATGATCGAGGTGATCGGCGACACGGCCGACGGGCCGAGGGGGCAGATCGTGGTCTGCTTGGGCGGCCAGGCGAGGCCGACGCTGATGTTGTCGGAGATGTCGAGAAGCAGGTCCGCGTCGATGGGACGCCCCTGACCGTCCTCGATCCGGCGGAGGATCATCTCGAGCCACGTAGTGCCTTCACGGCACGGGGTGCACTGGCCGCAGGACTCGTGGCTGAAGAACCGGACGACCCGCTCGGCGGCCTTGACGACACAGGTCGTGTCGTCCATGACGACGACGGCACCGGACCCGAGCATCGACCCGGCCTGACCGGTGTCGCCCTTGGTGATCGGGAGGTCGAGGTGATCGTCGGGGTTGAACCACGGGGCCGAAGCCCCGCCCGGGATCCACATCTTCAGCTCTCGGTCTCCGGGGATGCCACCACCGATCTCGTAGATCAGCTCGCGCCACGTGATCCCGTGGGGAAGCTCGTAGTTGCCGGGCTTGTTGACGTGACCCGACAGCGATGTCATGAACGTTCCGGTGTCGTCGCCATGGCCCAGCGCCTTGTAGGCGTCCACGCCCATGTCGAGGATGTGGGGGATGTTCGCCATGGTCTCGACGTTGTTGACGATGGTCGGCATCATGTACAGGCCTTTGGCGGCCGGGAAGTACGGGGGCTTCAGCCGAGGCTCGCCCCTCTGGCCCTCCAAGGAGTTGATGAGGGCGGTTTCCTCACCGCAGATGTAGGCGCCTCCGCCGAGATGGACCGTCAGCTCGAGGTCGTAGTCCGATCCGAAGATGCCCTTCCCGAAGTACCCCTTGGCATATGCCTCGTCGACCGCTTTCTGGAGGCGGCGGGCGGGCTTGGGATACTCACCGCGAATGTAGACGAACGCGTGATGGACCTCGTTGGCGATGGCGGTGATGATGATGCCATCGAGCATCTGGTGGGGGTCGCGTTCGAGCAGCTGGCGATCCTTGAACGTGCCGGGCTCCGACTCGTCTCCGTTGATGACGAGGTAGGCGGGTCGGGCCGGCGCCAGGAAGCTCCACTTGAGACCGGTCGAGAATGCTGCGCCGCCACGACCCAGCAGCCCCGATTCCTTGACCATGTCCACGAGCTCGTCTCGAGTCATGCCGAGCGCAGCCTTGGCCTGGACGTATCCGCCGGTGGCCTCGTAGCGCTCGATCGTGTGGCTGTCGGTCGGATGGTCCTCCATCCGTTTGGTCAGGACCTTCGGATAGCTCATTTGGTGTCCTCGGTGGCGGTTCCATACGGCTCGAACGCCGGGTACGGGCCGGCGGCACCCACATCCGACGGCAGCGCCCAATCGAAGCTGCGCCGGCCGCCGAACAGTTCCTGCATCTCGTCGGTGTTGACCGCCTCGGGGCGCGCCTTCTTGAGCCAGCGGATCAGCTCACGGCCCTTCTCCGGGGTGATGCCCTCGATCAGTTCGTAGTTGACCTGGCAGGCGACCGCTCCACCACACGCACCGATGCATTCGGCGTGTTCGACGGAGATGAGACCTTCGGTGTCGGTCTCCCCGTGAGGGACACCAGACTCGTCCTCGATGGCGGCGAGCACGTCATCGCTGCCGAGCAGCATGCAGGAGATCGACGTGCAAAGCGACACCAGATACTTCCCGGTCCGCTCGCGCTTGTACATCGTGTAGAACGAGGCAACCGACTGCACCTGTGCCGGGGTGATCCCGACCCACTCGGCGACCTCGGCCATCCCTTCTTCGGTGAGCCATCCCTCCTCCGCCATCGCCAGGTAGAGGAGCGGCATGACGGCGGAGCGCTTCTCGGGGTACTTGGCCAGGATCTCCTTGGCACGTGACTGGGTGGCTTCGGACCAGATGCTCATCGGCCCGGATTGTAAGAGTCCCCGGGACCCCACACGAAACCAACCGGACCTCACCGGTTCTCGATTGCTCGGCGGGTCGCGT
>CBDTYK010000235.1:0-3789 GCA_965364595.1 uncultured bacterium | reverse complement strand
CGTGGTCGATCGGACAGCTGAGAGCCGACCGCTGACAGCAGGTCCTCACGAAGCACGGTGAACCTGCGGGCCCACCGAATGCGCGTTCTTACACCCATGTGATTCTGGGGGGAGGGGCGAGTAACCTCGCAGTCATGCAGGCTCAATGGTTCGAGCCGGAGTGGATCGGGGACGATCCCACCGACTCGCCGCTCTTCAGAGATCTCAACCCGGTCCAGCGCGAGGCCGTCGCCGCCACCGAAGGCCCTGTCGTCGTGGTCGCAGGGGCCGGCTCGGGCAAGACGAGAGTCCTCACCTACCGCATCGCCCATCTGATCCGCGATCTCAAGGTCCCGCCGGCTTCGGTGATGGCGATCACCTTCACCAACAAGGCAGCGAACGAGATGAAGGAGCGCGTGTCGCGTCTCGTCGGTGGCGCCGTCAAACAGATGTGGGTGTCCACCTTCCACTCCGCGTGCGTCAGGATTCTCCGTCGCGATGCCTCCCGGTTCGGATACCGGTCCGGGTTCTCGATCTACGACGAGGCCGACTCCGTCAGGCTCATCACCCAGTGCATCAAGGATCTCGACCTCGACACCAAGCGGTTCCCGCCGAGAAACATCAAAGCCGCCATCTCCAACGCCAAGAACGAGCTGATCGACTTCGAGAGCTTCGCGAACACCGATTCGGGCTTCTATCACGAGCAGGTCGCCGACGTCTACCGGCTGTACCAGCAGCGTCTCCTGGAGGCCTCGGCGATGGACTTCGACGACCTGCTGATGGTGACCGTTGAACTGTTCGGAGCGTTCCCCGACGTGCTCGAGCACTATCAGAACCGCTTCCGCTACGTGATGGTCGACGAGTACCAGGACACCAACAAGGCCCAGTACATGCTGGTGAAGATGCTCACCGACTCGCATCGCAACCTCTGCGTCGTCGGGGACAGTGACCAGTCGATCTACCGCTGGCGCGGCGCCGACGTCCGGAACATCCTGGACTTCGAGAAGGACTACCCCGACGCACGCGTGATCGTCCTCGAACAGAACTACCGCTCGACGTCGAACATCCTCGACGCAGCCAATGCGCTGATCGCCAACAACCCGCGCCGGCAGTCGAAGCATCTCTGGAGCGACAAGGGGCCGGGAGAGCGGATCGTCCGCTTCGAAGGCGAAGACGAGCACGACGAGGCCGGCTACATCGTCGATCAGGTCGAGAAGCTGATCGACGAGGGCTTCAACCCGTCCGACATCGCCGTCTTCTACCGGACCAACGCACAGAGCCGTGTGATCGAGGACGTCTTCGTGCGCCGCGGCCTCGCCTACAGCGTCATCGGCAGCGTCCGCTTCTACGAGCGGAGAGAGATCAAGGACATCATCGCCTACCTCCGCTCGGTCGTGAACCCCGACGATCAGGTGGCCCTCAAGCGCATCATCAACGAGCCGAAGCGCGGGATCGGTGACACGACCATCGCTCACGTCGACCGGTTCGCCCAGAAGCACCGGATCACGTTCTTCGAGGCGCTGCGCCGTGCCGAGGAGATCGACGCGTTGAACTCTGGAGCGGTCCGGCGCATCGCCGAGTTCCTGGCAGTGATGGACCTGATCCGGGAGCGAGCCGAGAACGGCACCGTCGAGGCGGTGGTCATCTCGGCGATCGAGGACTCGGGCTACGCCCAGTACCTCGAGTCGGAGCGGACGATCGAGGCACTCGGCCGGCTCGAGAACCTCCGCGAACTCCAGAGTGTGGCCGCCGAGTTCGAAGAGGTGAACGAGGGGGCGATCATCGACGATCGCCCGTTCGACGAGATGGAGACTTTCCAGCGTCTCGAGGTCTTCCTCGAGCAAACCGCGCTGGTCAACGATGTCGACGCCCTCGACGAGGGGGCCGGGGCAGTGACGCTCATGACCTTGCACACCGCCAAAGGCCTCGAGTATCCGGTGGTGTTCCTGGTCGGAATGGAAGATGGCGTGTTCCCGCACATGCGTGCACTGGGGGAGCCGGTGGAGTTGGAAGAGGAGCGGCGGCTGGCGTACGTCGGCATCACCCGTGCCGAGCAGAAGCTCTACCTCACGTCTGCATGGAGCCGGACGCTGTGGGGCGCCACGAACTACAACCCGCCGTCGCGGTTCCTCAAGGAGGTTCCGAGTGAGTTGATCGAGGCGGCCGAGAAGCGGGATCGGTTCGCCCGAGCGGATGCCAAGACCGGGCCTGCCCACACCGTTTCGTCGAACGAGGTCTCCGCCGGCGATCGGGTTCGCCACGACAAGTGGGGCTTGGGCACCGTACACGAGGTCGTGGGTGGCGGGGATCGCGCCGAGGCCGTCGTGATCTTCGACACCGAGGGCCGCAAACGGCTCTTGCTGGCGTGGGCGCCGCTCGAATTGGTCGGCTGAGCCTCCGCACGCCCCCGTCCGATCAATCCGGGTCGCCGGACCTCCGTCCGATCTCGACATCCACCGAGTCGCCGAGTCTCAGCAGCATCGGAGCCCAGAGCGCCGTCGTCCCCAACATCTCCAACCACTCCTCGGTGGCGCGGAAGCCGTGACCGACCGTGTACTCGGCGACGTCGAGATCCTCGGCCCAACCCTCGAAGAGCCCGTCGATTCCTTCGAGCACGTCGAACGACTGCGAGATGGCGAACGCCGCCAGGCCCGCACCGAGCAGCAGCAACGTCCGGCGGGTCGGGATCCGGCGCCACTGGTACACCGCCACGGCCAACAGCCCGGCAGCGAGGATCGGTGCGACGAGCAGATGCCACGAGAAGCTCGGGTAACTCTCCAGGAACGGAAGCGTCGGAAAGGTGTCGCTCAGAGCGGTTGCGACCCGCTCGTGCACGGCAGCGGCATCATCGATGCTGACGTACAGGAAGAACAACGACACGAACAGCCAGCCTCGCGCCGATTCGACTCTCCACAGCGCCCATGCGGTGACCGACACCAGCAAGGCCTGAAGCGATGCGAACCAGGTGGGCAAGCTCTCCTCGCGTGCCACGTTGAAGATCCGGCGGATGCTGATGTGTCCGGTGACGTCGAGGAAGTTGAAGACCAGGTTGGCTGCCATGATCGCCACCTGGATCAGGAGGACGGCGACGAGGATGCGTCGAGCGATCGCCGCCGCGTCGAGTCGAATCGTTCCCCCGGGCTTCATCAGGAGCACTGTAGAGACCGAACGCCCAGGCCGGCAGGACTCCCGGTCGATCAGATCAGAGCTGTGACTCCACGTCGGAGACGAGGTCGTTCCAGCTTGCGATGAACTTGTCGACACCTTCGGTCTCGAGCACGTCCATCACCTCGTCGTAGTCGACGCCGACATCGCCCATCGATCGGATCGTCGCATGGGCCGCCGCGATCTCTTCGGGGCCGAACGCCTGAGGGCGCGGCCCGTGGTCCTGATAGGCATCGATCGTCTCCAACGGCATCGTGTTGACCGTGTGCGGAGCGATCAGTTCGTGGACGTACAGGGTGTCGGGGTAGTCGGGATTCTTCGTCGAGGTCGAAGCCCACAATGGCCGCTGGATCCGGGCTCCCGCCGCGACGAGCCGCTGCCACCGTTCGCCGCTGAACGTCTCGAGGAACGCCTCGTACGCCAGTTGGGTGTTGGCGATCGCAGTCCTTCCAGCGAGCGCCGATGCGCTGTCCGTCCCGATCTCCGACAACCGGCGATCCACCTCGACGTCCATTCTCGACACGAAGAAGCTGGCGACCGATGCGACCTTCGCCGGGTTCCCGCCCGAAGCGATGTGCCGCTCTAGGCCCTCCAGGTACGCGTCCATCACCTCGCGGTACCGCTCGAGGCTGAAGATCAGAGTGA
>CBDTYK010000234.1:0-3792 GCA_965364595.1 uncultured bacterium | reverse complement strand
GTTCGGGGGTGCCCGTGCGCTGCTGATGCACGCCGCCCATCCGTTGATCGCCGCCGGCGCCCGCCAGACCTCGATGTACTCGCGCGACCCGTGGGCACGGCTGATCCGCACGCTCATGCTCCAATCGACAGTCACCTTCGGCTCCAAGGCGGAAGCTCAGGAGGCGGCCGACAAGATCAACAAGCTCCACCTCAAGGTCAACGGCACCGATCCGGTCACCGGCGGCTACTACGACGCACTCGATCACGACCAGTTGCTGTGGGTGCACGCCGCACTCGAGGTCTCGTCCCTGTACTTCTTCGAGCGAACGGTCCGGGAGCTCACTCCGGACGAACGTCAGCGGTATCACACCGAGAACCTCATCGCCGCCGAACTGATCCTGCTCCCCCGGGAGCACGTCCCGGCCACGTACGAGGAGATGGAGGCCTACGTCGACGAGATGGTCCACTCCGACACCATGCTCCTCACCGACGTCGCCCAGGACGTCGCCGACATCATCTCCTCCGGCCCCGTCCCCAGGGGCGTCAAGTGGATGTGGGGCTTCATCTCCTTTGCGTCCTTCGGGACGCTCCCCCAGCCCCTCAAGGAGCTCTACGGAGTCGAATGGGGGCCGTGGCGCCAACGCTGGCTGGACTTCAATCTCAGGATGCTCGGCATGATCCGACCGTTCCTTCCGGAACGGTTCCGCCTCATCGGCCCGGCCCAGATCGCCAACCGGCGGATGGCCGGCGACACCGACATCCGGATCATCGACCGGATGCGGGCCGCTCAGAGGAACAGCGGTGAGTGACTTCGACGCCGTCGTGGTAGGAGCCGGGCCGAACGGCCTGTCGGCCGCCGCCACGCTGGCACGAACCGGCCGGAAGGTGCTGGTCATCGAAGGATCGGACACCATCGGAGGCGGCACCAGGACCGAGGAGCTGACACTTCCGGGGTTCCGGCACGACGTGTGCTCGGCATTCCACCCGCTCGCCATGGGTTCGCCGTTCCTCTCGCAACTTCCGCTGACAGAGCACGGTCTCGAATGGATCCAACCAGACGCTCCGTTGGGCCACGCCATCGCTCCCGGCCGTTCCGCCATGCTCGAGCGCGACATCGCCGCCACGGCGGCCGGCCTCGGACTCGACGGAGCCACGTACCACCGCCTCATGACTCGATGGGCCGACCGCTGGCCCGAGATCGCCGAGCACATCCTCGGACCGCTGGTCGGCATACCCAAGCACCCGTTGACCGTTGCTCGCTTCGGACTGAACTCGATCATGTCGTCGTCGTTCACGACCAGACACCGCTTCGACGCAGTCGAGGCACGAGGGCTCTTCGCCGGATGCGCCGCTCATGCCTTCCTCCCGCTCAGCCACCCCTTGTCGGCCTCGTTCGGCTGGCTCCTCATGCTCACCGGCCACGTGTTCGGCTGGCCGATCGCCCGTGGCGGCTCTCAGTCGATCGCCGATTCCCTCGTCTCGTACGTCTCCAGCCTCGGTGCGGTCATCGAAACAGGCACGATGGTTCGGGATCTCTCCGACATCCCGGCCACGCCCATCACGATCCTGGATGTGACCCCGGGAGCTTTCGCCGACATGGCCGGAGACCGATTGCCGAACGGCTATCTCCGCAGAGCGAAGGGATTCCGCCACGGACCCGCAGCGTTCAAGGTCGACTACGCCGTGGACCATCCGATCCCGTGGGCCGACGATCAGCTACGGCGCGCCGGCACGGTCCACATCGGCGGCACCGACACCGACATCGATCGGGCCGAGACGATGACCTATCGAGGGCAGGCCGCCCCGGACCCGTTCGTCCTCGTCGGACAGCAGTCGCTGTTCGACGACACCCGGGCCCCCGAAGGCAAACACACCGTGTGGGCGTACGCCCACGTCCCGAACGGCTCCGAGGTCGACTTCACCGACACCATCACTCGGCGGATCGAGGAGCTCGCTCCCGGGTTCTCGGAGACCATTCTCGCCAGCCACGTGTTCTCGCCATCGGACTTCCAGCGCCGCAACCCCAACTACGTGGGCGGCGACATCTCCGGCGGCGCCCACAGCGCCGCCCAACTCGTCTTCAGACCGTTCCCCCAGACCAACCCGTACACGACCCCGATCGACGGCGTCTTCCTGGGCTCGTCTTCCACACCGCCGGGCGGCGGCTCCCACGGCATGTGCGGGCACCACGCCGCAATGGCCGCGCTCGAGCGGATGTGACCGACAACGCACAGATCGAGACCGCTGCCGAACTGGCGGTGCCATCAGTCGAGCACGTGCAGATCGGCGGGTGGCGCGCACACCTCTCGTCGGGTCACATCCGCCGAATCAACGCCGTGAACCTGCACGGTGAACGCCCTGAGGATCACATCGTTCGAGATCGGCTGGCGCTCGTACAGGACCTGTATCGAGCCCACGGCCTGCGCCCCCGCCTGCGAACCACGTCGATGGACACCTGGATCGATCCGGTGATCCGACGATGGACCGAAGCAGGGGAGGCACTGGTGATGACGATCGATTCGCAGGCTGCCGAAGTCGGCGCCTCCATCTCGATCGATGGCTGGCTCAGCTGGCTTGCGCATCGGGCAGTGTCATCCGGCCGCTTCGACGAGGCTGCCACCTCGGCCCGGAGCCTCCATGCCGACAACATCGTCGTGACCACGACCTCAGCAGGTGAGATCGTCGGAGCCGCACGTGCGGTCTCCGCCAACGGTCTCACCGGACTGTTCGACATCATGGTCGACCCCGTGCATCGCCGGCAGGGGCACGCGAGATCGATGATCGATCGCCTCCGAGGCTGGGCGGCCGGACGGAACGAGGAGGTCTACCTCCAGGTCGCTGCAGTGAACCGCCCGGCGATCACGCTGTATCGGGCGATGGGGTTCGTCGAGCGGTATCGCTACCGATATCGCAGCCCGGATTGAGGGTCACTGCCAGCGGTGCGGCCGGTCTCGGGTCTCTCCGTCGAAGCCCAACTCGTCGCACATCGCCAGGAACTCGTCCCGACGAACGCCCTTCCATTCGAGGTCCTCGAGGGATTCGGCGAGCGGGACGTCGGTGCGCAATCGCGTCAGGTCGCGGTAGAGCATCACGTCCTCCACCCGTTCGGCCAGTGTGGCGGCGAGTTTCGCCGCACTGCGGACCGGCACGTCCCAATCGTCGGCAGAGGCGGGAATCTCTTCGAGGTGCCGGTATCGAGCGAGCACCGTCGAGGACGACTTCGCTCCCCAGCCCGGAAGGCCGGGCACGCCATCTGCGGTGTCACCGACGAGAGCCAGGTAATCGGGGATCGACGCAGGCTCCACGCCGAACTTCTCGACGACGTCATCGAAGCCGTACATCTTCTGGTTGCGGCGGTCGTAGGTGACCACCTGCTCCCCGACCACACACTGAGCCATGTCCTTGTCCGGCGAGAGGATCACCACCTGTTCGACGTCGTCTGCCCACCGAGCGGCAGCCGTCGCCATCGCGTCGTCGGCCTCGAAGTCGATCATGTCCCACAGGACGACACCCATCGCCGAGAAGATCCGATCGGCGAGATGGAACTGCCCGACGAGTTCCGCCTCGATGCCCTCTCCGGTCTTGTACCCCTCGAACATGTCGTTGCGGAACGACGTGATCACCGTGTCCGTGGCGACCGCCAGATGCGTCACATCCGGTTGTCGCAGGAGCGCCAGCGTCGTCTCGATCAACCCACGGATCGCACCCACCTCTCGCCCATCGGGCGACGTGCGGGGTGGAACGCCGTAGTAGGCGCGGAAGAGTTCGTAGGTACCATCGAGCAGGTGGAGACGCACGACAACGATCCTAG
>CBDTYK010000233.1:0-3815 GCA_965364595.1 uncultured bacterium | reverse complement strand
GTGCTTCTGTTCGCCGTCCGGAGCCGGAGTGAGCCGGCGATCCTCTTCGCGTTCGTCACCGGCCTGGTCTTCGATGCGCTCTCCGTCACGGCGCTCGGATTGCGGGCCGGTATCTACGCAACGGTCGCCTTTCTCGCCATCCGAACGATCGACCGCATGGACTCCAATCCGTTCTCCGTCGCAGCGTGGGTGGGCCTGATGACCCTCGCCGGGGTGGTGTTGTATCTCGTCGTTGGTACCATCTTCGGGCAGGTCAACATGGACGCAGGCGAGGCAATGCGACGCATCATCCTCGTACCGATCTACAACCTGGCACTCGCTGTGGTTCTGGCTCCGCTGTCCGCACGGCTGCTCGCCCCATCTCGACGTGGATTCATATGAGATTCAGCCTTCGACTCACGGTGCTCTTCGGTCTCTTCCTCGGGCTGTTCGCGATCCTCAGCATGCGGCTCTGGTTCGTGCAGATCGCCGAGGGCGCAGCGGCCGTCGAGGCAACCGACAACCAGTCGTGGGTGACGGTCGACACGCCCGCTCCGAGAGGTGACATTCGTGACCGCAACGGACTGGTACTCGCAACGTCGCGGTTCGTCCCTGCGGTCGTCGTCGACCGCCATCTCGTGAACAGGGACGACAAGGACATCCTGATCCAGCGCCTCTCTGCGCTGCTCGCCATTCCGGCCGACGACATCGCAGCGATGTACGAGGCAGCCGGAGTGAACGGGACGTTCACGGTTGCGATCGTCGACACGATCGAGGCGTATCAGATCAACGAGAAGCTCGATCTGTTTCCGGGTGTCCGGATCGAGAAGGTGCCCGAGCGGGTGTACATCTCAGGGTCGTCGATGGCGCACGTGATCGGTCAACTCGGTCTTCCTACGGCCGACGACATCGAGCAGCGCCCGGACCTCAGTCCGAGCGTTCGGATCGGCAAGTCCGGAGTGGAAGCCCGCTACGACGAGTGGCTGCAAGGCGACTCGGGTGAAGTCTCGTATCAGGTTCGGCTTGGTGACGTGATCACGCAACGCCCGGAGGTGCCGGCGACACCGGGCAACACGGTGATCCTCTCACTCGACTCCGAACTCGAGGCGGTCGTCGAGAACGCACTCATCGAGGGCATTCAGCTCTCGAACGAGTGGAAGGCCGCTCAGCGGGCCGCCGGGAACGAGGACGCCGCGAAGAACGAGACGGTCCGGGGAGCGGCGATCGTTCTCGACGTCAAAACGGGGGAGATCCTCTCGATGGCGTCGTACCCCAGCTACGACCCGTCCCTCTTCGTCGGTGGCCTCGACACCGAGACCTACTCGCTGCTCGCCGATCAACAGGCGTTTCTGAATCTCGCCGTTTCCGGCCAGTACCCACCGGCGTCGACGTTCAAGGCCGTCACCTACCTGACCTTCCTCGAGGAGGATGTTCCGCTGCCGAATGATGTGGAAGGGATCGACCCGGGCTCGAACGTCGTTCACTGCGATGGCCAGTTGGAGTTGTCCCGGCTCAACGACGGAAGTGCTCAGATCTTCCGGGACTGGTACACCGGCGACAAAGGTTGGCTGGACGTCTCGGCATCGCTCCAGGAATCGTGCAACATCTTCTTCTACTCGGTGGCATTGGGCATCCACGATGCGTGGGACGGGACCGAGCGCGAGACGGTCCTCCAGGACATGGCACGCGGGCTCGGTTACGGGTCACCGACCGGTATCGATCTCACCAGCGATCCGTCGGGTGTCATCCCCGACCGCGAGCTGTTCCTGGCCTGGCAGGAGGCGCAGATGGAGGATCCCGAAGAGGCGCCTCGATTGCTCGACGAGTCGAGGCTCGACGGCCGTGATCCGTGGTTCGGAGGCGATCTGATGAACGCAGCCATCGGGCAGGGAACCGTCTCGGCCACACCGCTGCAGGTGGCGGTGTCCTATGCGGCCATGGCGAACGGGGGCAAGGTCTGGGAGCCGTACGTTGTGCGGGAGATCCGCGACCCGAACGGCAACCTGGTGGAGATCAACACACCGACGCTGAAGAACGAGGTCGATCTCGATCCGGCGAACGTCCAACGACTCCTGAGCGACCTCAACCGGGTGGTGACCCGGGGCACAGCCGCCTCGGCGTTCCGCGATTTCGGCGGTTCACTCTTCGACGTCGGTGGGAAGACCGGGACCGGGCAGTCGATCGCTGCCAAGGACAACCATGCCTGGTTCGCCGGGATTGCGCCGCTGTCCGATCCTCGCTACTCGGTTGTCGTGCTGATCGACGAAGGTGGGAGCGGCGGAGCGGTCGCCGCGCCGGTCGCACGTCAGATCTTGCAGTATCTGATGGGCGAGGAACTCGATCCGATCGTTGTCGGGGAGTCCGCACAATGAAGCTTCTTCGATTGGAGTCCCGCTGATGGCAACCGCTGCGCCGTCATTGACGGCGGTCACCGACCGGCGAGGAAACCGACCCGATTCGATCCTGCTCTCGATGGTCCTGGTGCTGTCGGGGTTCGGCTTGCTGATGATCTACTCGGCCACACGTTTCGGTCTCGAACGGGCCGAACAGATTCCCACGGGCACGATGGAACGACAGATGATCTTCGTGACTGCCGGGCTGATCGCGATCGGCGCCTTCTCGTTCATCGACTACCGGGAGTACCGCAACTTCCTTCCCATGATCTACGGAGCGATCATCCTCCTGCTGCTCGCGGTGTTCTTGTTCCCAGAGGTGAACGGAGCTCAACGCTGGATCCCGATTCCCTTGTTCAATCTCCAGCCTGCGGAGTTCACGAAGCCGGTGGTGATCATCACGATGGCGTACGTGCTCAGTCAGGGAGCCGACGCCGATCGCGTTCGATGGCGGCAGATCCTCCAGATCCTGGTGCTGGCGGGCGTTCCGGCCGCCTTGATCGTGCTCGAGCCTGACCTCGGCACCACCCTCACGATTCCGTTCATGATGCTCGTGATGCTGTTCGCTGCCGGCGCGAACTGGAAGCAGATGGCAACCCTGATCGGATCGGGGATCGTCGCGGTGGCTGCGGCCTTCCGCTTCGACCTGCTCCAGGACCATCAGGAGCGGCGCATCATGGTCTTCCTCAACCCGGAGTTGGACCCCCAGGGCATGGGGTTCCAACTGCGGCAATCGAAGCTGGCGATCGGCTCGGGTCAGTTGACAGGCAAGGGTCTGTTCGAGGGAACACAGACCAACCTCGCATACGTCCCGGAGGCGGAGACCGACTTCATCTTCACGGCTGTCGGCGAGCAGCTCGGCTTCGTCGGCGGCGTGATCCTGGTCGCAGCCTTCCTGGTGCTGATATGGAGGCTGCTGGTGATCGCAGCCCACGCTCGTGACCGGTTCGGCTCACTGATCGCGGTCGGTATCGCCGGCATGCTCGTGTTCCACGTGTTCGTGAACATCGGGATGACGGTCGGCATCGCACCGGTGACGGGCCTGCCACTCCCGTTCCTGTCACTCGGTGGGAGCTTCTACCTGGCGATGGCCATGTCGATCGGCATCGCCAACTCCGTCTGGCTCAGACGCTCGCCCGTACCGGATCGCCTCGAACCCTGACCGCGTAGCTCGCCTGGCGGCTCGCATCTGCGTTCTGAGTGATGGGTTGTGAGTCGTGAGATGGGAGCGATGACTTGATGACCCACGTCCCACAACCCACTACCCACTACCCACGACCCACTACTCATTCCCCCCCGCCAATCGCCCCCCATTCCCTCGCCATCTCCGCGAACACCCGTATCGTCTCTGGATTCCGCATGGCGCCGGGATTCGCCGCCTTCTCCACCGGCTGCCCGAGAAGAATGCGCCGCACCGGCACTTCCATTTTCTTGCCCGTCAGC
>CBDTYK010000232.1:0-3820 GCA_965364595.1 uncultured bacterium | reverse complement strand
GGACCAGACCGCCATCGTGTCGCACGGCATGGGTGGCAGCTGCGGCGGGGGCGCCGCCCACGTCTCGGGCGCCATGTTGGCCCGGTAGATGTTGAGCGCTGCGGTCAGGGCATCGGGGCGGGACAGCTGCTCGATCCAGTGATCGATCTCGTCCGGCGAGCCGCTCCACTCGCGGAACCACCTCCAGTCGTCATCGGACAGCCACTGTTCGGCAACATCGGGGAACTGGAAGAGGAGCATGTACCACGAGCGTCGCTTCTGCTCGAGACCGGCGGAGGCGAAGACGGTGGGATGGCCGACCGAGAGGACCGTTGCAGTGCGGAACAGCGTCGGATCGACGACTCCGAGATACCAGGTCAGTGCCGCACCCCAGTCGTGTCCGACCACATGGGCTCGTTCGATGCCGAAGTGGCCCACGATCGCCCTGACGTCACCGGCGTGTCGACGCAGCGTGTAGTCCTCAACCGATCGGGGTTTGCCCGAGCCTCCGAAGCCACGCAGATCGGGCGCGATCACCCGGTATCCGGCGTCTGCGAGCCGCGGGATCTGATGCCGCCACAACCAGGCGGAGTCCGGGAAGCCATGAAGGAGCACCACGACCTCACCTTCGTCCGGACCGTGGTCGGTGACGACGAGTTCGAGATCCATGGATGAAACCCGAGTGGACCGGGTATACGGATCGAACATGCAACTCCGAAGCTAGCGATCGTTCGCTCAGGCCGCCGAGAGCCTGGTAGCTTCGCCGAACAACGAACCGAGGAGAGTCCCACGTGGTGAGTCAGGTCCAAGTCACCGACGATGCATTCCGCAAGCTTCGCATCTACAACATCGTCATGGCAGTGCTGCACGCCGTGCAGGGCGTGGCCGTCGTGGCCCTGGCCACCGACTTCTCCCTGCCGGTCACCGCTGCGTTCCCCGAGGGGCCTCCTGGTGTCGCTGCTCCGCCGCCGGAGACGCTGTTCGAACTCAACGTCGCCTGGGCGGTTGCCGCATTCCTGTTCCTCTCGTCCTTCTTCCACCTGCTGGTGGGCGTCATCATGCCGGCCCGGTACCGGGACCAGCTGAGCCGCGGGCAGAACCAATTCCGCTGGATCGAGTATTCGCTCTCGTCGTCGATCATGATCATCCTGATCGCCGTCCTGCCCGGAATCACCAACGTCGCCGCACTGATCGCATTGTTCGGCGTCAACGCCGGGATGATCTTCTTCGGTTCGGTTCAGGAGAAGTACGAGGAGCCGGGTGGTTCGCTCTGGCCGTTCTGGATGGGCTGCATTCTCGGGATCGTCCCGTGGATCGCCATCGGGATCTATCTGGTCTCCCCCGGAAGCGACGCGCAACCGCCGGGCTTCGTGTACGGGATCTTCATCTCGCTGTTCATCTTCTTCAACAGCTTCGCCTTCACCCAGTGGGCGCAGTACCGCCAGATCGGACGCTGGCGGGACTACCTCAGCGGTGAGCGGACCTACATCTTGTTGAGCCTGCTGGCGAAGTCGGCGCTGGCGTGGCAGGTGTTCGGCGGCACGCTGGTTCCACCGGCGTGAGCCCCGCCGCTCGATCTCCCGAGAGTCACCGCATGCTCGACGACAAGACCAAGACGCTCGCATCGGGCGCCAACTTCGCCGTGCTCACGACGCTGATGGAGGACGGAACACCCCAATCGCAGGTGATGTGGGTGGATCACGACGACGAGCACATCCTGATCAACACCGAGATCCACCGCCAGAAGTTCCAGAACGTGTCGAGGGACCCTCGGGCGACCGTGACGATCATCGATTCGTCGAACGGGTATTCGTACGCCGAGGTGCGCGGGACGGTGGTCGACACGATTCACGGTGAACGGGCCAGACGACACATCGATGAGCTGTCCCACCGCTACTTCGGCAAGCCCTACTCGAATGAGATCCAGTCGGAACGGGTGATCCTCAAGATCCGGCCAGACCGCCAGATCGTTCATTGACGGGTGTCGGTTGGGCACCCCCGCCCCGGGTGCCCAACCGGACGTCAGTCGTCTCAGCCCGTCTCGCCGCTCCCTCCCCGGTGCCCCTCCGGGTCCTCTGCAGCATGGGCCTCAGTATTCGCTCGAGGCTGTTCGATGGAAGAACGATTGTCGAGACGTTCACAGGGGCTAGTCATCCCAGCCTGCCTCGGAGGTCGACCGGAACCGAACGCAGCTCGGTGCCCACGAGCACCATCTCGTCGAAGAGGTTGACGACCGGGCAGATGTGATTGGGCACCACCATCACCCGCTCCCCGACGGCGACCGGGCTGCGGCCCTCGACCATTCCGTGGTTGTCGTTCAGCCGGTCGATCACGACGCCATCGCCGCCGACGATGTGCCCATATGACTCGAGCCACTCCGGCCGATCTTTCGAGAGCGCTTTGGCGCCCGCGTCGATGACGAAGCGGTCGTTCGACACATGGATCACCGTCGACACCACGACGGCAGCGACGTCCTCGAGTCGACAAGCGCCGAGCGCGACCTGCTGATGATCGCCGAACACGTATGTGCCCGGCCGGAGTTCGGTGACTGGTGGGCCCATCGCATGGGGTGCAGTCGGCGTGGAGCCGGCGCTCAGCACAGGCGCCTGACTCCCGAGCGCTGTCTGAGCCGCTGCGAGGGCGGTGCGCTCGTCCATGCCCGCGGCTTCGGCACCGCCCGGCCGGTAGCCGTGGCCTCCGTGCGTCGCGAAGCCTCGGAAACGGTCGCCCACCAGCTCGACGAGGTCGACGACTTCCGCAACTGGTGACCCGGTTCGTCGCAGACCGCAGTCGACCTCGACCATCACACCCACACCGGAGGGCGCTGCGCCGGAGATGGAACCGGCGACTGTCGTCCCGTCTACGGTCAGCGTGACAGCGGAGTGCAGCTCCACGGCTCGCTCCAACAGCGTTCGCTTCGGGACATCCAGGAAAACAGGCGTCGACACGTAGACGTCGGTCACACACCCCGCTTCGCCCAACGCAACCGCCTCTGACAGGGTGGCAACCGTGACGCCGACGGCGCCCGCATCTAACTGCAGCCGGGCCAACTCGGCCGACTTGTGTGTCTTGATGTGGGGCCGGAGGGCGATCCCTGCTGCGTCGCACTGGGCCTGCAGCCGGGTGATGTTCCGCATCATCGTCGCCTCGTCGATCACAAGGAACGGCGTGGCGAGATGCTCCGTCCGGTCAGCAAGCTCCTCGAAGTGCTTCATTCGAGCTAGCTGTTCCCGATCTGCCCGTAGCTGTGCACCGGATACAGCTTCACCACCAGGCGCCGATCGTCGATCATCGCCTGATCGAACTCGTCCCAGTCAGGGTGCTCTCCAGAGATGTTGCGGTACAGCCGTCTCAGCTCGGCGATCGTTGCGTCGTCGGGATCGGCAGCGACGTCGGTGAGCTCGGCGTCACACTCCATCACCGCATACCCGGTGAAATCGTCGGTGCTGACATGGAGCACCGCCCGCGGGTCACGACGCAGGTTGGTGGTCTTGGCTCGGCCGTCGGTCACCGACACCCACACGGCGCCGTCGATCGCCGAATAGACGATGTTGGACATCTGAGGCAGCCCGTTCGAGCGGACGGTCGCCAGCACCCCCTTGTGGTGCTTCCCGACGAACTCCATGGCATGGTGGATCTTCATCTCTCTCCTCTACAACGCGGACGTGGTCACCGATTCCACGGCTTCACGACACACCTCGACGGCGATCTCGGTGAATCTTCGCACGATCGGCGACGGCTCCGCCGGAAGCACCAGACCGATCGTCCGGGGCGGGATCGGAGGGTCCATCGGCCTCACCTTGATCTTCGGGTCTGCGATGTCGACGCCGAGGAGCGGCAT
>CBDTYK010000231.1:0-3849 GCA_965364595.1 uncultured bacterium | reverse complement strand
AGTCGTGCCAAAGCCGCGCTGTAGAGCCAGGACCGGTGGGAGTCGTACTCCGAGGAACCGGCCGGGCATGTTTCTCTATCGGGGTCGACGGTAGAGCGACGGGGATCATCGACACTTGGACCGGCATCGGGTCGCCCGAGCCGACCCGCAGCGTTCACCGGATCCGACTTGTCCTGACCATGGGTGCTTGTCGAGTTTGCCTGAACCCCGGCCCCTCGATCGCCCGCGTCGGGGTCATGCGGTTGGGGCGAGCTCGGCACAAGGCCTCGTCATGGCGGGCTCGCATTCGATCGGTCTGGATCCGCCTGCTCATTCGTCCGTTGGTCCGGTCCCTCGCCTCGGTGGTGACCGTGATCCCAGCACCCCGGCAGGCATGGAAGACCGCGATCTGATCGCTTCTTCGGTATCGTCACGACCTGCTCGGGCGGGTGCCGTGGCCGACATGTTGCGACCGAGTTGGTGAGGAGGTGTCGAGCGTATGAAGCGTTGGGGTGTCCTGATCGTCCTGTCACTGTCGATGTTCATCATCGTCATCGACACCACGATCATGAACGTCTCGATCGCCGCCCTCGTCGAAGATCTCGACACCACGGTCCAGGGCATCCAGGCAGCGATATCTCTCTACGCCCTGGTCATGGCCGCGTTCATGCTCCCGGCGGGCAAGCTCTCCGACATCCTCGGCAAGAAGCGCACCTTCTCGATCGGCGTGGTCCTCTTCGGTATCGGGACCTTCACCGCATCGATCAGCCAGAACCTGTCGGCTGGTCGGTGATCGAGGGGCTGGGGTCGGCCCTGATGTTGCCCACTTTGCAGAACATCCTGCGCAGCTCATACGAAGGTCAGGAGCGGGCGCTCGGGTATGCCATCTTGGGTGGCGTGGCGGCGGCCGGAGCCGCCCTTGGGCCGCTGATGGGTGGGTTCCTGACCACTTACTACAGCTGGCGGTGGGCGTTCCGGTTGGAGGTGATCATCGTCGTAATCGTGCTGGCCCTGCGCTATCTCATTCCCAAGGACGTGCTGACCGGCAAACGGCCGAGGCTCGACATCGGTGGAGTCGTCCTCAACGCAACCGGCATGATGCTGATCGTCCTCGGTGTGATCCTCTCCAGCAGTCTCGGTTGGCTGGTGGCCAAGAAGCCACTCGTCCTCGGCGACTTGGAGATCGCGCCG
The DNA here is from genome assembly GCA_965364595.1 of uncultured bacterium. Taxonomy (GTDB): domain Bacteria; phylum Actinomycetota; class Acidimicrobiia; order Spongiisociales; family ZC4RG35; genus JAHEDH01. The sequence goes on along the minus strand of CBDTYK010000231.1, from coordinate 2,679 downwards.
CCCTTCGGCCTATCGATCACCCCCTTCCTTGTCGGCGTCGGGGTGCTGGTCGTCATCACCTTCCTCCAATTCGAGGAGAGGCGCACGCTCGACGGCAGAGACGTCATTCTCGATCCATCCATCTTCGGGAACCGTGATTTTCGGAGCGGTGTGATCGATCGGTTCATCCAGCTGATGGTCCAGGCCGCCCTGCTCTATGCCCTGCCCCTCTTCATGCTCCTCTACCTCGAGATGAACTCGTTCGAGACCGGCCTGTCGCTCATGCCGTTCTCCATCGGCATCATCGCCTTGTCTGTCGGTGGTACTCGCCTGGCGACACGGTGGGCGCCGAGCCGGATCATTCAGCGCGGCTTCGTGCTGGCGGCAGTCGGGTTGGCCGTGATCGTGCTGCAGCTCGACCCGGCGATGGGTTCAGGCAGGCTCTTCGTGGGCTCCATCATCGCCGGTGCCGGGTTTGCTCTGAGCGTCACACAGATCGTCAAGCTGCTGCTTTCCACCGTGAGGCCGGAAACGGTGGCCGAAGCCACCGGCATCAGCAGCACCGCTGAGCAGCTGGGCAATGCCATCGGCGTCGCCCTGATCGGATCGATCATGCTCAACACACTGAACGCGACGATCATCCGCACGGTGACCGCGAGCAGCACACTCTCAGCCGAGGTCAAGTCCGCAGCTGTCGCCGCCGCCGAACAGGACATCCCGTTGATGAGCTCGACCCAGGTCGAGGCGTTGCTGGCCGGCCTCGACCCCACCACCAGAAATGAATTGGCCTCGATCTACGACCAGGCGCATCTGACCGCTTTCGCTGCGGTGCTGCTCTTCCTGGCGCTGATGTCCGGAATCGGCTTCCTCGTGGGAAGACGGTTGCCTGCCACCAAGCTCGTCGAGGACCCCACGACCAAGACCGGGTAGGCAGCCCGACCACGTTCGCGGTTCCAACCTCTCCGTCGACCGTCCCGCCGGGATCAACGAGGCCGAAGCCCGTAATTACGGCTCGGCTAGTGTTCCCGTACTCCACGAGGGAAGGCGATGAACGAGCACGTAGATCCGGCTTCGACCGACGCATCCGTCCCCGAATCTGGCCACCGAACCCTGCAGGCCACGCAGATCGAGGTCTCGGGAAAGATCGTCTGGCAAGCCATCGGGGCGGTGCTCGCGACGATCGTCGGCCTGTGGGCGTTGAACCAGGCGCGTGGTGTCGTTTCGATGATTGCCATCGCCTTCTTCTTCAGTCTGGCGCTCGAGCCGGGAGTGAGAGCACTGGTTCAGCGCTACGGGTGGCGCCGAGGCTCGGCCACGGGGATCATCTACCTGGTCGGCTTTCTAGCCGTCATCCTCATGGTGGCCGTGCTGATTCCGGCCATCTCTCAATTGGCGCAGGTGATCGGTGATCGTGGAGCGGACTGGTTGAACGATCTGAGGGTGTGGGCATCGGACAACCTCGGGTTGGAGATCGGCGAGGCCGGATCTGCGGCCGACCTCGCCGACGGAGCCGAGGATGCGCTCTCGGGTTTCGCCGGTGGTGCGTTCGGCACGGTGCTCGGGATCGCAACGAGCGGGATCGGATTGGTCTTCAATCTCGCAACGATTGCGATGTTCACCTTCTATCTCACCGCCGATGCCCCCCGCGTCAAGAACGCCGTCCTGAAGCTCTTCAGTCCCGCCGCTCAGGAGCGAATCGGCTGGACGTGGGATCAGGCAATTGCACAGACCGGTGGGTACTTCTACTCGCGCCTCGTGCTGATGGTCATCAACGGGATCGGGTTCTTCTTCACGATGGTTCTGGTCGGTCTGCCGGTGAGCATCGCGATCGCCCTGTCCCTCTTCGGTAGCTTCGTCTCCGTGTTCATCCCGGTGATCGGCACATACATCGGTGGCGCCATACCCATCCTGTTGACCCTTGCGTTCAGCGGATTCACCGGTGCACTCATCGTGCTCGCGTATGTCCTCGTGTACCAACAAGTCGAGAACTACTGGCTCAGCCCCAAGCTGAGTGCCAAGACGATGTCGTTGAACGGAGGTGTTGCGTTCGGTGCGGCTCTCGCCGGCGGCGCTATCGCCGGTCCCATGGGCGCCTTCACCGCTCTTCCCATTGCCGCGTTGATCACTTCGTTCATCTCGAACTACCTGGCGAGCAATGCAGTCGTGTATCAGTCGCAGGAGCCCGAGCCCCGCACGTCGCCAGGCCGACGGAACCCCGACGATGAGGTCGCGATCGGCGACGATTAGTGAGGCATCGGCACCTGGCGCAATTTGCTGGGTGCGGCGCGGCCTTTCGGTCGAGCTGTCCCATCTCGTCTGTCGGCTGACAGGCTGGCGATCGGGAGCTGCGTTGTCCGGCTGGAGGCCTCCGAGGCCGAGTTGAGCTTTGTCAGCTCCGCCAGTTCAGAGCGCAAGAAAGTCGTTGCCCGAGCCAGCGGTTGTCAGAGTTCCGATGCGGTGTGCATCTCGAGCCTGACATTGCGGGTCTGATAGGCGCCGAACAGCTCTGCCGCTCCGATCACGATGAGAGCGATGCCGATGACGAGCGTGAAGCCTCGAATGCTGATGTCCGGCCAGATCAGGAGAACCGCTCCTGAGATCAGCGACGTCGCGCCTTCGAGGATCGCACCTGTTCGTGAACCCGCTGGAACGACGGCAGCGGTCACCAGCCCGACGAGACCCCAGATGACCCAGACGATT
>CBDTYK010000230.1:0-3866 GCA_965364595.1 uncultured bacterium | reverse complement strand
GGACGCACGCGCCCTCACGGTGGTCGCGTCCGAGAACGCATCTGCGTCGATTCCGAGCACCGCTGCCTCGGATTCCACCTCGGCAAACGCCGCCTGATTCACTGCCGCCGACCTGAGAATCTCCACCTGATTCTCCACATATCGCTCCGGTCGCGTCGCAGCGCCGGCCTCGAACAGCGCAGAAGAGCTGGGATCCTCGACGACGAGCGAGGCAGTTGCGCTGTACTGCGGAGGAGAGGCCGTCACCAGCGCCAACGCCGCACCGAGCGCCGCCGCAACGACAACGACGACGAGGAGCCAGTATTGCCTGACGGCCTCGAAGACCGTGGGCTCCAGTGGATCCTCGAGTTGCGTCATCATCGGTCGTGCTCCTCCTGTCCCTCGGGTGACCAGGCTACTTGGCATTGCCGAACTTGAAAGAGCGCACACTCCTGAGCTTCTTCGCTCACGCACTGAAGCGTCGCTCCGGTGGATTCGGTCGAGCCCGGGAGGCCACCCGGTGTCCACGACACCGCAGCCGGTAGCGGCGTGACGTCTGGGCCTACGAGGACCTGCGCCGATCCTGCCAGCGCCGCTTGACGGTCTCGAGCATGTCGAACACGAATGGTTTTGGATCCGACCAGGAAGCGACCGCGTACGCCTTGGGACCGCGAAGCGACTTCAGCCAGCCTCGCAGCGTGAGATTCCCATTGCGAACGTTCGCAACTGCAGCCTGCAGGTCCCACCGCAGGTAGATCCACTTCACCGACCCGTACCGCTGCATCCGCGCCTCCGGCAACGGAGCGCCGATCAGGTCGCAATACATCGTCATGAGCAGTTCGACGCCGCCCGCTTCGGCAATCGCAGATCTTCCGGTTGCTCGCGCGACATTCGGCTCCACGATGTAGTGCTCACCGGTCCGCGAGTCCTGCTTCATCTCCAGATAGGCGAGCCCGTGGAACCCGGCAGCCTGGAAGAGTTCGAGCGTCGTGGCGAGCACCACGTCGTCCCGGCACTCCTCACCGAGTGAACTCATGCCGGTCTCGGGAGGCCATTGTCGAAGCTTCCGCGCCACAAAGGACGCCAGGGCCTCCGACGTCTTGTCGAAATAGGCGTTGCAGGAGAAGAGCCGGTCCTCGCCACCCTCGATCCACTCCTGCACGAGGAGCTCGTCCGTCCATCCACTCACAGCCTCGCAGACGCCTCGCAGCTGTTCGAAGTCGGTCACCTTGAACGCCTTGATCTTCGTATGGGATGTCCACCGTTCGTCTCGGACGGGTGGTTTGACGACCAGTGGAAACGTGAATCCATCCACTGCAGATGCCAGGTCGCCGCCAACCGACGAAACCGTTGCGGTTTGCGGTATGGGCAGGCCGTGTCCGACGGCGAACTCCCTGAAGAGCGACTTGTTCATCAACATCTCGACGGTCTCCAACGGTGGCAGCGCCAAGTGGAACCACTGTTCCAATTCGGACTGATGAGTTGCGAGGAGATGCACGACCGGATCGATCGCGGGGACCACAACCGCACGTTGTGACAATTCGGGACCCAGCCGACGAAGTGCCTCGATGAACGAGGCATTGCCGGTCTCGGCGACGATCAGGCGGTCACAGACATTCGTGCGACCGAACGGGTGTCCTTCCTGCGCGATGATCCCGATCACCGGAACTCCTCGCCGCTGGAAGATGCGCGCTGCCTGCAGACCGGCAATCGACTCGAGGCCGATCACGACGACGGGGGGACGGGCGCTTCCCTGATTCGCGAAATCGGCACTCATGAGCCGGCCACTCGAATGTGCCGGCCTACCCGACGGGACCGAGGGTCGGCTTGGACTGCGTCGCTCCGGGACCTGCGACCCCGACCCGATGGAGACAGCGAGCACTGGTTGCTCATGGCCGCGACACCCATGATGTGAGGCCCAGTCGCCGGAACAGAGCGATCATCGGCGGTGGCTCGTCGACGATCACAACACGGTTGCGTTTTGCCTGCACCCAGAGAAAGGCGCTCGGTGCCACCCTTCGGACAACTCGAGTTCTCATCCACACACGCTCGAGGTCGTTCTGGTAACGCTCCCCATTCAACGTTTCTATGCCATTCGAGCGGACAGACCTCACCCGGAAGCCGTGTGGCGAAAGACCGCATGCGAGATCGAGATCCAACCGCAGATCGCCATCGGCTCCCGGCACGCGGTCCCCGGCCATCCCGACGATCCCCGCCGGACTGACCAGCGTCGCCAGATGTGACCCGATGTACCGCAGGATCGCGATGCCGGTCTCCCGAGGGCGTCGGGCAAAAGCGCGCCGAATCGCCGCCAACCGGAAGACGCTCCTCCGCTTCCGATCTTCTTCACCCAACCGTCCCTCGGACGACAGCTGGCCGATCTGGCGCGCCACGTCTCGCCCGAACACATACTCCAAGTGGGAGGTCGTCCACGATCGGTGCGTCGCACCATGGAGGGCGTCGCTCAGTTCGTCCCGGTACTTGGCTTTCGACAATCGCCCGCTCCATGTCAGATGGTGAACCGTCGTCGCCAACGCGCGCATACGGTCGGAGAGAGCTCGGACCCCGGGTGCGCGTTCGAACGACTCGGACGCGAGCTCGACAGGCGAGATCAACTCGACGTTGGCGTAGCCGATGTCCCTGAACACGTCGAAGTGAAAGGCGTCCAGTCGACCATCGTGCCGCCGTGTGCCAAAGGCCAGGGCGGAAGTGTGCGGCCTCTGCGACATTCTGACCAATTGCCACCCCGCTCGAGCGGCGGAAACGATGAGATGATCGGCCACTTCACCGACCGTCCGGCCGGGCATGGCGACGACATCCAAGTCGGTGCCGCTGGCCTCGTCTGGGAGCGTCTCGTGGTTGCGAAGCACGATGAAGAGGCCCGAGGCTCCGTCCTCGAAGATGGCGCGGAGCAGCTCTCGACGGGTCCCGACTCGCACCGGCTCGCTTGTCATGGTGCGGAAGACTGCCATTGCAGCCCTCGATCGAGCTGCCAGTCCGACAGCATCGCGATCCACAGGACGACGATGCCATACATCCCAGGTGCCCCGCTGATGGCCTCGGTGACGAGACCGACGATCAGAATGAACGTCCCGAGCGCGGTGAGCTCCCGGACCAGGGACGAATCGAAGCTCATCGGCTCGGTGCGGATGCGCCTCAGATTTCGCGCCAAGACCCCGACCAAGAGCACCAACACCACGAGACCCACGATTCCGCGACTGAACAGCATTCCCAGCACCATGTTGTGCGCCTCGCCGGCACCCCATTCGAGCTCGAGGAATTGCGCCCGCGCCGACATGAACCCGTAGCCGAACCAGAGGCGGTCCTGGATGAGCGGGAGCGCTGCCGCAGCGAGATCGGTTCTCCCCGTGAGCGTGGCGAGCCCTTCGGCAGTCTGACCCCGGAAGATGTACTCATCGATCAGGGGAGCAGCGACACCTGTGGCGAGGATGCCGGCCCCTGCGACTGCTGCGAGGCCGGTCAGCCGCTTCCCCTGTGCCTTGGGATATGAGATGAACAGGACGGCGATCGCGGCCGCCGCCGCGACCATCGCCCCACGAGACTTCGTTGCGCCGAGCAGCAATGCGAGGCCTCCGATCAAGACGACTTGGGCCAGCCGGCCTCGGCGGGACTGGAACCACGGATCCTCGACACCGAGCGCCGATCCCATGGCGAGAACGAGACAGACTCCGATCAGACCACCGGCGCCAACCGGCGCCATTGCGAACCATCGGAACCGGGCAGCCCCTCCAAAATCCACGTGAAAGGGATCCCAGAGCGGCAAGGCGAATGTCGCAACGGTTGCGACGATGGCAAAGACCCAGAGCGCTCTGCGCGACGTGAGCCAGAATCTCGCGACGTCATTTCGATCGCGAAGATGAATGAAG
>CBDTYK010000229.1:0-3867 GCA_965364595.1 uncultured bacterium | reverse complement strand
GGTCTGCATGGCCAGCAGCACCCAGCCCGATGCCCAGCCGGCCAGGCCCCCGAACACCAGGGCTGAACCGAAGGCCGCCAGACCGATGGACAGACCTTCGAGGGCTACATACTCCGAGGCCCCTCGCGTGAAGTACAGCGCCGGCGAGAGGAAGATCACCGCACGCGACCGCTCCTGGAGGCGATCCCTCGCCGGTTTCGGCGGGTATTCGGACCAGCCCAACCAGAGCCCGAATGCCAGGCCGGCGAGCGCGAACCCGAGCGTCGCTTCGAGCCGAGTGCCGCTGCCGATGTTGCCGAAGCCCCACGAGCCGATCACCCATCCGATTCCACCGCCGAGGGCCAGCGCCCGATACAGCCCATGGCTCGAGAGCGAACCGCCTCTGAGCCTGAGATATCCCGCTCCGAGCGCTGCACCGATGATCGGCCAGACGATCACTTCGAGCGTCTTCGGGGCGAGGAACGCTTCGGATGTGACGAACGCGCCGAGTGAGCCCGCCAGCACGGTGGAACCGACTGTGCCGATGAGCAGGCGACGTGTCCCGTCCTGAGACGAGTTGAAGAGGAACCCGAGGACGGCGCCGAGCACGGCATACAGGAGCACCAGCAGCAGCGTGAGATCGGTGGCATCGTCGGCAGCGCTCGTCTTCCAAGCGAGAATGCGGTTGCCGACCAGGATCAGCGACATCAAGAAGCCGAGCACGCCCCCGGTGATTGCGCCGAAGCGCTTCCAGTTGGCGCTCGCCTGGTCGAACCACTTGTTCGCTCCGATGAAGATGATGGCGCTGCCGACGATCGCCACCACCACACCGATGACCGTGCTGATGATTCTCTCTTCCATGAGCTTGCGCCCACCTCCTCGGTTTCTCGGTCCGTGGTCGTCCCGGACGCGACGATGGGCACCGGATCGACCGGTGCCCATCGTACGGTCGACGGATCGAGTCCGTCGGTCTCAGTGAGGAAAACCTCAGCTCTCGGGCCAGGCATCCTGAATGGCTTGCGTTGCCTCCTCAGGCGTGACCGCACCTGTGACCAGGTCGGTGGCCGACGTCCAGAACTGACCGGCGCCCACAGCGGTCGGCATCAGGTCGGATGCGTCGAAACGCACGACCGTGGCCGAGCTGAGGATCTCGACGAGTCCCTGCTCGAACGGCGAGTACAGGTTGAGGTCCTGGCCGGAAACGGCGCTGAGGAAGCCTCCACCCTGTGCCTCGATACGAGCGTTCGCGAAGTCGGCGGAGCCGAGGTAGTCCATGACGGCCCAGACCTCAGGAGCGTCCCGGAAGGCGGCTGCCAAGGTACCTGCACCGAGGACCGGCTTCGAGCTCTCGTCAACTGCCGGGAAGTAGAAGGTGTTGATGTCGCCGTCAGGTCCGGTCGTCGTGCCATCCGGGAGGAAGGCGCCGAAGAACGAGGCCTGGCGATGCATCTCGCACTGTCCGTCCACGAGGGCGGGACCGTTGTCACCGAACGGGGTCGATGCGATCGATCCACCTGCAGCGAAGACCGCTCCCGGCGTGCTCCACAGGTCGTTGACCTGAGCGAAGATGTCGGTGGTGGTCTCGTTGTTGAACGGCACCTCGTTGGCGACCCACTGGTCGTAGAACTCGGGGGTTGCCTGGCGCAGCGTGATGTCCTCGACCCAGTCGGTGAAGACCCAACCGGTGGCCGGACCCGACTCGATGCCCACGCAGAGCGGGGTGTCGCCGTTGGCGATCATCTCATCGACGAGATCCAAGAATGCCTGATAGGTCGTTGGGATCTCGTAGCCCTTCTCGGCGAAGCGTGCAGGTGAGTACCACACGAGCGACTTGAGGTCGGTCTTGGTCGGAATGGCGTACTGGGTGCCGTCGACATTGCCGAAAGCGGTCCACGCCTCAGGCCAGTTGGCCGTCACGTTGGCGTTCACGTCGTCCGGAAGCGCGAGGATGTCACCCGTGCGGGCGAAGTCGGCGACCTTGCCGGGCTGCGGGAAGATGGCGATGTCCGGTGGGTTGCCACCCGAGATCTGGACGTTGATCTGGTCGGAGAAGTCACCGGCTCCCACGTACGTGATCTCGATTCCGGTTTCGGCGGCGAAGGGATCGAGTGCAGCCTGGATGGCCTCCCCCTCAGCGGCAGCTTCGGGACCGAAGACATTCACCGAAGTGCCGGCGAGGTCGGTTCCCTCGTCCATCGGCTCGGTGGTGTCAGTCGAGTCATCGGCGGCTTCGGTGTCGTCAGTCATTGCTTCGGTGGTGGCCGTCGTGTCGTCGCCCGTGTCTCCGTCGTCAGCGGTGTCGCTGTCTCCGGAACAGGCGGCGAGGACCAGCATCAGCGCTGTCAGCAAGGCGATGAGCCTCGTGTGCTTCAGCATCGAGTTTCCTCCCGTTGGGTTCAGTTTGCTGCGACCCACGAAATCGGGCCGCGTGATCCCGCGCCCGAAGGGTGAGGGATCACGCACAATGATAGGTCCGCAACGAAATGAAATTGAAACAGGACGCCTTCCATGGATGTGCACCGAACGCAGTGTCGGCTGTCCGACAAAGCATCGGACAGCACGGATGGAAGCCGGTTGACGTGCTCAGACGACGAGTAGGAACGATGTGACACGGTTGATCAAACTGACGGCCTCGACATTGGTTCTGGCGGCGTGCGCCGGGACGGCGTCCACCACGACGGCGTCTGGAGTCGACGTCCCGCCCGCAGCCGACACAACGCAGCAGACCCAACCGGTCACGGAGGCGGAGCCGTTCGAGTTGCCGCCGAACCTCAGAGTCGTCACAGAGGAGTGGGAGACCGACTTCACGACGTCGTCGATCGATCTGGACGAGTTGCAGGTGGGAATCAGGACACTCGACCCGCGGGATGCGATCCCGCCCATCGACGATCCTTCCTTCGAGACGGTCACCGGGGCGGACGAGTGGCTCGAGGACGACGAGCCGGGCCTCCTCGTCGACGTCTCCGACGTCACGCGCTTCTATCCCATCCGCATTCTCCATCGTCACGAGATCGTCAACGACCAGTTCGGTGACATCCCTGTGGCCGTCACCTACTGCCCCCTCTGCAACACCGGTATCGCTTTCGATCGGCGGGTCGACGGCGAGGTGCTCCGAATGGGAGTCTCAGGGTTGCTCCGCAACTCGGACCTGGTGATGTGGGACGACGTCACCCAGTCGTTGTGGCAACAGATCACCGGTGAGGCCATCGTCGGAGAGCTCACCGGCACGAAACTCGAACCGCTGTCGTCGGCGATCGTCCGGTGGGCCGACTTCCGTGACAACAACCCCGACAGCGAGGTGCTCGGCCGTGACCAGGGATTCGGGATTCGGTACGGCCAGAACCCATACGTCGGCTACTCATCACGCAGCGCTCCGATCGGCGGCTTCTTCACGGCAGAGCTCGACGAGCGCTTCCCGGCACTCGAGCGGGTGGTGGCGGTGACCGTCGACGAGTCGACGACCGGGTATCCCTTCTCGATCATCTCCGAATCCAGAGTGGTCAACGACGAGGTCGGGGGGACGCCGGTTGCGATCTTCTGGGGTGCGACGAGCCTTCGCCTGGCGGGCGGAAAAATAAGGGTCGAGGGACAGGAAAATATCCCGTCCGACCGTGCGGCCATTTTTATGGCCAATCACTCGAGCGGCTTCGACATTCCGGCTCTCTATGCCGCCCTCCCTGTCCAGTTTCGCTGGTTGGCCAAAAAAGAGTTATTCGATGTTCCCCTCTTTGGTATGGCGTTGAAGCGGATCGGTTACATTCCGGTCGAACGCAGTGACAGTCGAAAAGCGCTGGTGGCACTCAAAGCGGCTGCTCAACGGGTAAAGCAGCAAGAAGGTCGTGATGTGCCGATCTATCCCTTTACCACTGAAACGGGACTGCCAACATT
>CBDTYK010000228.1:0-3881 GCA_965364595.1 uncultured bacterium | reverse complement strand
GCGACCTCCATCGCGTTCGCCGACTGGCGGTCCATTCGCTCGGACAGCGTCTTGACCCCCTGGAGTGTCAGCCACGCCACCTGCGGCGACATGATCATGCCCGCAGACTTCTGGATGAACCGCAGCCTGGACTGGAGTTCCTCGGTCCCTGCCACCACCGCCCCCCCGAGCGTGGCGTTGTGCCCGTCCATGTACTTGGTGGTGGAGTGGATCACGAGATCTGCACCGAGTTCCAATGGTCGCTGGTAGTACGGCGTGAGGAACGTGTTGTCCACGACGTGCGGAATGGCACGCGCTCGAGTCACCTGTGAGACGGCAGCGAGATCGGTGAGTTTCAGCGTGGGGTTCGCCGGTGTCTCGGTGAACACCAACTGGGTGTTGTCGCGCATCGCCGCCTCGACGTTCGCAGCGTCCGACGTGTCGACGAAGGTGAACTCGACGCCGAACCTCGTCATCACCTGGGTGGCGAAACGATGGGTTCCCCCGTACACGACGTCTGAGACGATGCAGTGGCTACCGGCGTCGAGAAGAGCGAGCATGACGGCGGTCGTGGCCGACATCCCGGTGCCGTACGCAGTTGCACCGGCCCCACCTTCGAGCGCAGCGACTTTCTCCTCGAATGCGGCCACGGTCGGGTTCCCGGCTCGTGAGTAGGAGTACCCCTTCGCCATGTAGTCGTCGACCGAATCCTGGACGAAGGTCGTCGACTGGTAGATCGGGGTGAGGATGGCTCCGGTGACCGGATCAGGCGTCACGCCTGCGTGAATCTGCTTGGTACGAAATCCCATGTGGCCCATTCTGCCGCGGCCGGGGGGCTTTGGTCGAACACGAGTCGAGCCCCCACCGGAGTGGGGGCTCGACAAACCTGAGGAACGATGACGGCACGAGCCGCTGCGGGGGGACCAACTCCGCAGATTCCAGAGGCCGGTGGTCCGAGGTTGAAGTCGCTACCTGATGCCCAGAGGGCGAGTAGCGCCTGTGATAGCCGGTGCGCTACTCAGCGCTCGGCCACCTCCAGAGTCCCAAAACTACCTGTCAAAATGGACCACCTCCTTTCTCTGGTGACCACATTCTGCCATCGATCGAGCGCTTTGGGGCGGAAATTCGGTGGCGATGGCGACCGACTTCCGGCAGGACCGCAGTACTCGCCATGCTCTCGGACGGACGGGAAACAGACGCCTGGCTGCCGCACGCAGTCTCGCCGGCCGATCGGTGCGGGCACCCGCCCTCGACGTCGGAGGCTCGCCATGGACACATCCCGAATGGCGTCTCCGGCGCGGCCGGTTGTGGCACCTTTGCGCCTCGGTCGTAGGCTCGCTCCGTGTTCGACGTCGGCCTCACCGCTCAGGAATTGGCGATCGGCGTGGGCGTGGTGGTGATCGCCGCCGCCCTGCAGGGTTCGATCGGGTTCGGGCTCGCAGTCCTCAGCGTCCCGATCCTCACCGTCGTGAACCCGGTGTTCACCCCGATCCCGACCCTGATCCTCAGTCTCATGGTCGGGATCGGCACCTTGCTCCGTGAGCGAGCCGACCTCGACCTCGATGGGCTCGGCTGGGTGATCACCGGCCGGGTTCCAGGCGCGGTCCTCGGCGCCTGGGTGCTCAGCATCGCCACCGAGCGGACCCTGGGAATCGTGATCGGAGTGATCGTGCTCCTGGCGGTCGCCGTCCTCAGCAGCGGGATGTCCGTGAAGCTCTCTCGTGCATCGCGAGTGATCGCCGGCATGGTCTCGGGGTTCAGCGGCACGTCGGCCGGAATCGGCGGGCCGCCGATCGCGCTGCTCTACGGTCGCCAGGCCGGGCCGGTCGTCCGGTCAACGCTCGGAGCCATCTTCACGATCGGCATCACCATCAACCTGGTCATCTTGACGCTGCTCGGTGTGCTCACGGTCAAGGACGTCGGAGTTGCCATCCTCCTCTCCCCTGCGATGGCCGTCGGGTTCATGATCAGCGGTCGGTTACGTCCACACGTCGACGGCGAACGGGTCCGGGTCGGGATCCTGATCGTCTCGTCGATCGCTGCACTGGGCCTGCTCGTCCGTTCACTGGCCGGCTGATCATCCCACCCGGTTGACCCATTCCCCGACGTCGGCCAGCGCGTCGAGGTTCCTTCTGAAGATCTCCAGAAGCCTGGATCCATAGTGTGGCGACAGCCCGGCAGTGTGGTTCGTGATCACCACTCGAGGGTGCATCCAGAGCTGCGACGACTCTGGAAGCGGCTCAGGATCGAAGACGTCGAGCCCGACGCCTGCGAGTGAGCCGTCTGCCAGCGCATCGAGCAGGTCTTGCTCGTTCACGACCGTGCCGCGACCGACGTTGACGAACCAGCCTCCGTCCATCGCCGCCAAGCACTCGGAGGTGACGATCCCACGCGTCGATTCGGTGTCGGGGAGAACCGAGATCACGACATCGGATCGTTCGAACACGGCGAGGGTCTCTTCGGCGGGATACACGACACGAGCGGCACCGGAGTAGCCGGCGACATGCGACTTCGTGCCGACCACCTCCATGCCCCAGGCGACCGCCTTCTCGGCGATGGCTTCACCGATCGCCCCCAATCCGAGGATGCCGAGCTTCATCCCGGAGATCTCGATCCCGGGGATCGGCTTCCACAGTCGGGACTCGGCGTTCCGCATCGAACGACCGATGCCGCGTGTCAGGGCGAGAAGCAGGCCGAAGGCGTGCTCGCTGACCTGCGGGCCATGACACCCTCGGGCCGATGTCAGAACGACGCCCGCTCGTGTCAGCCGATCGATCGGGTACTGGTCGACACCGACCGAGATCGATTGGATCCATCGAAGGGAGTCGGTCAGATACGAGTCGTCCCAGCGATAGGTCACCAACACGGCTGCCGTCGCCAGTTCGTGGGCCACCTCTGCGGCTCCAGGAGTGACGACCTCGAGATCGGGCGCTCCCCGAAACGCCTCGCCGACAGACCGATTGTGGTCCGGATGCAGGACGATCCGCTGCGAAGTCACAGACCGGCGGTGAGGGCGTCCCAGACGTCGCCGAGGGCGCCGAGCAGTTCCGAGCCGGCCCAGATGAGGACGAGACCGAGGGCGCCGACCCCCGCTGCGGTCAGGATGGAACGGATGCGATAGCTCCAGCGCTCCTCGACGTCCTCCATGTACGACAGGGCCTTCAACGGCCGCCTGCGGCTCGACTGGGTGACGGTGGGCATGGCAGGGAGCGGACTCACCACAGACTGCTGGCGTGACGGGGTCCGTGAGCGACCCCGGCCGCGTCTGTTGGACTCACCGATCGACTCGGTGACCGATTCGATCGCAGTCCGCAACCGATCGAGGGCCGACTCTCTGCCACCGAGCTTCTCCTCCTCGACCGACCGCGCGTGCCGCCCGCCGCCATCGTCGGGGGCACCGGGAATCTCGACTTGTTCGGTTTCGCGTGGCGCCGCCGTCGGAGCGATCGCAGAGAGCGTCTCTTCGAGGGAGAACGGTGCGGAGGCACGGGGCGGATCGATACCGGCCGCGACGAACAGCTCCGTCTCGTCGATACCGAGAACCGCCGCGAGCGAGCTCACGACGATCGGATCGTCGGGCTGGGAACGGCCTCGCTCCCACGAGCGCACCGTACCCGGTGACCGTCCGACGAGTTCGGCGACGCGGTTGCTCGAGAGCCCGAGGCGTTCCCGGTGCTCGGCGATGAGGGATCCGAACTGCGCCATGCCTTCAGGCTAGCCCTGAGACCGCATTCAACCTCAGCCGCTGCACGCTGCGATGTGAAGCCGGCGACCGGCTCGGTTCCGAACCCACCTAGGATCGTGGCCGCAGCTCACTGCATGGAGGCGTCCGGACGCCTGGTGGGTCCCGCAGTCTTCAAAACTGTCGAGAGGCCGAAAGGCCTCTGGCGGGTTCGATTCCC
>CBDTYK010000227.1:0-3882 GCA_965364595.1 uncultured bacterium | reverse complement strand
ACGCCGGCCCCGCTCAACCATACGACAACGACCTCGGTCTAGGGTCGGCGGATGGAGATTCTCACAACGCCCGCCGAGTACTTCGTGGGACTGCCGGATCACGGCTACCAGGGCGTCACGACCGACGTCGGTGATGGTCTCTTCGTGCATCATGTCGAAGACGGTGAGGGACCGGTCATCGTGTTGATGCACGGGCAGCCCACATGGTCGTTTCTGTATCGGAGCATGATCGAGGGACTCGTCGAGCAGGGCTTCCGGGTAGTCGCTCCCGACCTGATCGGCTTCGGCCGGTCGGCCAAACCCCGTGACATGAGTGACCACACGTACGAGCGGCACGTGTCATGGATGTCGGGGTGGCTCGACGCGATCGATCTCGATGGCGTGACGCTGTTCGCACAGGACTGGGGCGGGCTGATCGGCCTCCGCGTGCTCGCCGCTCAGCCCGATCGTTTTGCCCGGCTGGCCGTGGCCAACACCGGGCTGCCGACCGGGCATCAACGCATGCCGGACGCGTTCTTCGCGTGGCGTGAGTTCGTTCGGACCACACCGGATTTCGACTGCGGGCGCATCGTGCAGGGGGCGACGACGCGGACCCTGAGCGACGAAGAGGTGGCTGGCTACAACGCTCCCTTCCCCGACGACGCGTACCGGGCAGGCCCGCGGGTGATGCCGTCGCTCGTGCCGACCTCACCCGACGATCCTTCCTCGGAGCCGAACCAGGCGGCATGGGAGGTCCTGTCGAACTGGCAGCGGCCCACGCTGACCTTGTTCTCCGACTCCGACCCGATCACGGCAGGCGGCGAGCGTGTCTTCCAGTCGAAAGTGCCGGGCGCGTTCGGACAACCGCATCGGACGATCGAAGGCGCCGGCCATTTCCTCCAGGAGGACGCCGGCCCTCTGCTCGCCGATACGATGGCCGCATGGATGCGCTGACCCGGGTCGTCGAGGCAGTCAGAGAGCGGCACGACACCGAACCGAGCGTCGTGATCAGGTCACCCGGGCGAGTCAATCTCATCGGTGAGCACACCGACTATTCACTGCTTCCCGTGATGCCCTTCGCCATCGACCAGGCCGTCTACATCGCGGTGTGCGAAGGACCTGACGGCATCGAAGTGGACTCGCTCACCCACCCCGACCCCGCGACGATCGAGCTGGGCGGGGATCGATCCGAGCTCTCCGGATGGCACCGATACTTCGCAGCCGCAGTGGACGTGGTCGGCTTCGTCGGCGGTGCGCGTGTCCTGATCGACGCCGATCTCCCCGCGACCGGCGGCCTGTCGTCGTCGTCGGCGTTCACGGTGGGCGTCTTGATGGCCCTCGGGGCATTCGCCGGGGATCCGCCGCAGCGCGAGGAGCTGCCGGAGCTCGCACTCGCGGCAGAGCGTTCGATCGGTGTGGAGAGCGGAGCGATGGACCAGACAGTGATCTCCCTGGCCACCGAGGGTCACGCACTCCGGATCGACTTCGACCCGTTTGCAACCAGGCACATCCCGATCTCGGAGAGCCTCGGGATCGTCGCCGGCTATTCGGGAAGGGCTGCACCGAAGGGCGGTGACGCCAATCACTCGTACAACTCCCGTGTCGTGGCCTGCCGTGCCGCCGCGCTGTTGCTGGCCTCGGATGAGGGGATCGACCCCGGCAGCCCGCCGGTGCTGTCGAAAGTCCGCAACTCGGACCTGGTCGGAAACCTGCCCGTCGAGGCAAGCGCTGCCTCGGTTGCTGAGCAACTGGGTGAAGACGTGGCGCGGATCGTCAAGCTCACGGCGACCGAATTCGACCCGAACGCCGAACTCCCGATTCGGAGCGTGGCCCGTCACGTGCTGTCCGAAGCCAAGCGAGTCGACGAAGCGGAGCGAGCGCTGGAAGCCGACGATTATCTCGAGCTCGGCCGCCTGCTCGATGCGTCGCACGAGTCACTCGGCGACTTCGGAGCGTCGTCACCGGCACTCGATCGCCTGACCGGTGCGATGCGCGAGGCAGGCGCGTACGGAGCGAGGCTGACCGGCGCCGGCTTCGGCGGATACGCCATCGCGATCTGTCCGATGGATCGCGTAGATGCCGTGATCGAAGCCTCCGAACAGGCAACCGGCGGGCCGGCGTTCAGGGTGCGGCCATCGGCAGGCGTGTCCGGGGTCTGACCGGTCGACCACGGGAGTCCACCGTGAAAGCCAGGGTGTGTCCCCCTGGCACAGGGGGAAGGGACCCGAGAGGCGAGGTACGAGCCTCACGGGTAGGGGGTCGCCCCGAGGCCCGTGCAACCTTTGTCGGTCCGTGCGCCCGAGGGATCGGTGCGCTATCGGTAGGGTGCCGCCATGACGAACGACCCGACACTCATCGATCAGGCAGGCCGACCCTGGAAGCTATCAGAGCAGTTGGACAGCGCTGCGCTGCTCGTCTTCCTCCGAGGTGATTGGTGACCGTACTGCAACGGCCAGCTGGTCAGCTTGGCATCACGACACGATGAGTTCCTCGCGGCCGGAGCCCGTGTGTTCGGGGTGAGCATCGACTCGCCCGAGCAACACGCTGCGATGGTCGAGAAGTTGTCGCTTCCGTTCCCGCTCTTGTCCGATCCCGACCGATCGAGGATCATCGAGCCGTGGGGCATCACCGATCCGAACGATGCTCGCAACATCGCCAAACCGGCCATGCTCCTGTTCGGCCCGGCCGGCTCCGAGGAATGGCGATTCGTTTCACGCGACTACGCGGATCGGCTCCCGAACGACGAGGTACTCGAGCACGTCCGCTCGTTGAGTCTTCCAGCGACCGATCAGCCGGCTCCGGATGTCGGACCTGCGGAACCCGGGGCAGGAGCAATGCCGTTCGAGGGCCTCTTCTACTACCTACGCGGGGCTCGGTTCGCCGCTCAGGCGATGGGGTTGCGACACCGCCACCTCGGCGAGGAGATCAAAGCGGACTCGAAGGCGTATGTCAGCGAGATGGACGAGATGCTCGACGCGGTCAAGGAACTCACCAGACGTCGTCAGCAATGAACGATGGCCGGGCGATTCGCCCGGCCATCGCGTTCTCGACGTCTCGTCTGGTTCAGTTCTTGTCGACGAGGACGACGGTGTAGTCGTCGAATGGTGACTGGCCGAAGTCGACGGCGTTCACTGCAGCGATTTGGCTGCCCTTCATGGCGATCGTTGTCGGGATGTCGAACGCCGGGTCGGTGATCGTGTCGACGATCGTGCCCGACGTCAGCTTGCCGTTCAGCTTGATCTTCGCGATCTGGTTCAGACTGTTCTGCATCACGTACAAGGTGCGTCCGTCGAGCAGGATGCCGTCACCGGAGGCCACGTTTTTACCGCCGAGATCGATCAGGGCGCTCGCTCCGCTGTCGGGATCGACGGTGTACAGCTCGCCCTTCGTGGAGTTGACGATGACGAGCGTCCCGCCATCGGCCGTCGCCTCGATGCCGTTGGTGTTGAATCCGCCCACGAACACGGAAGCCGGACCACTCAGCGAGATCACGTCGATGCCGTCGGAGCCATCGGCGTTCACCCGGTAGAGCACGGGAGCGAACGAGTCCGTGAAGAAGACGGACTCGCCGGCCACGATCGCGTCGTTCACGAAGCCCCCGCCGAAGTCGTAGGTGTTGACCGCTTCGCCGGTCCGGCTGTCGTAGACGGCGGCGCTACCGGCCGGACCGCCTGCGACCCAGATGAACTTCGTCGCGGTGTCGTACGCCAGTCCGACGGACGGGGCGACGACGGGGTCGGTCACCAGGTAGCCGGTGTCGCCGGTCTGGTAGTCACCGACGACGATCTGGCCGGTGGTCAATGACCCGGTGTAGAAGGTGTTGCCGTCACCGCTCACGATGCCCTCGGGGGCGAGTCCGTTGTCCGAATTGCCTGCTGGAAGGTCGATGACCGACGGGAACGG
>CBDTYK010000226.1:0-3899 GCA_965364595.1 uncultured bacterium | reverse complement strand
TGATGGTCGACGCCGACGAGATCATGGCATGGGAGAAGGACCATCCCCAGCCGTTCGACCGATCGGCGTATCAAGGTGCCTACCAGGACCCTCACGGCACACCGGAGGAGCCCCACGTCGGATTGATCCGGCGTCTCGCCAACGAGGGGCTGGACACCCTGGGCCATCACGGTCCTGTTGCGTCGATGGGAGTCCCTCGCGACGAGCTACCGACGTGGGACGACATCCAGTTCGTCACCGCCCAGCTCGCCCGTCGTCCCCTCCTCGATGACGAACCGGTTTCGACGCACGTCACGATCGGACCGAACGCTCAACGGCCGCTGCATCTGGCGATCCCGCTCTTCGTGTCGGACATGAGCTTCGGGGCACTCTCACTCGAGGCGAAGGTGGCGCTGGCAAAGGGGGCCGAACTCGCCGGGACCGGGATCTGCTCGGGTGAGGGCGGCATGCTGGGGGAGGAGCACGCAGAGAACAGCCGATACTTCTACGAGTTGGCGTCGGGACGTTTCGGGTTCTCGTGGGACAAGCTCGACGGAGTTCAGGCCTTTCACTTCAAGTTCGGTCAGGGGGCGAAGACCGGAACAGGGGGGCACCTGCCAGGAAAGAAGGTCACTCTCAAAATCGCCGAGGTGCGCGGCCTCGAACCAGGAGAGGACGCGATCTCGCCGGCGACCTTCCCGGACCTCAGGTCGGTCGACGACTTCGCCTCCTTCGCCTCGGAGGTCAGGGAGCGGACAGGAGGCATCCCCATCGGCGCGAAGCTGTCGGCTCAGCACATCGAGCAGGACATCGATGCTGCGCTCGCCTTCGGCGCCGACTACATCATCCTCGACGGACGAGGGGGTGGCACCGGGGCCGCTCCCACGCTGTTCCGGGACCACATCTCGGTTCCCACCATCCCCGCGCTTGCACGCGCTCGGCGCCATCTCGACGCCGCACGCAGTGACGTCACCCTCGTCATCACGGGAGGCCTGAGAACCCACACCGACTTCGCCAAGGCCCTTGCGCTCGGGGCAGATGCGGTTGCCGTTTCGAATGCGGCCATGCAGGCGATCGGATGTCTGGGTATGCGAGCCTGCAACACCAACAACTGTCCCGTCGGTATCGCTACCCAGAAGGATCATCTGCGCGCTCGACTCCCCGTCGATGCCGCCGCCGAGCGGCTGCACCGCTTCTTCCAGGCGACGACCGAGCTGATGAGTGTGCTCGCCCGCGCAATGGGCCATTCCGATCTCGGCCAGTTCCGGCTCGAAGACCTGACCACGTTCAATCGAGAGATGGCCCACCTCACCGGCATCTCCTACGGAGGGGTCAGTCTCAACTGACTTCACCGGAGGATCGAGGCTGCGAGGCCGACCCCAGTGGCCAATCAGGTCCAGAGGTTCTCGAGAGAGAAGCCGCCGGCCGTGGTGAGGAGCGATTCGAGAGAGTCGAGGTCGGTGGGCGCGGTCGGCTGCCACTCCATGGTCGTGACCTCGGTGGAGTAGCGTTCCGAGAACTGCTTGCGGAGCCGCTGCTGACGGGCCGATTCGGTCGACCAACGGGCGAAGTTCGCTGCCAGTTCGGGGTCCTCCTCCGGAGCGGTTGCTTCCACCCACGCCACGGGCAGTGACCGGTTGAAGATCACCGACGTCGGATGCTGGGCGTTTGTCGGGAGGTCCCGGAAGAACCGGATCGCTTCCCGCATCGGCGTGGGGTCGGCCGTCGTCACGACGAGCGTCTGCGCCGTCGAGAGAGTGCGATCGATCTCTGCAGAGGAGGCAGCGATCCCGTCGTAGGTCGTTCTGAGATCCATGAGAAACTGCGTCACACGCTCGAAGAGCCCGGCGCCGAGCACTGCATCGGCGATGCGGATGGCGGGCCGGGCCGCCCGGTCGAAGAGGAACCGGCGACCTGGAAGGCTCCCGCCGGTCAGCCAGCGCAGCAGTCGGCCGCCGATGAGGTCGGTCATGTTGGCCGGAGCGGTGAAGAACTCGATGCCGCCGGCAGAGGGCGGTGTATCCACGACGACCAGATCCCACGTGCCCCGTTTGACGAAGGCGGTCGCCTCCTCTGCGGCTGCGTACGACTGGCTGGCAGGGAACTGGCCTGTCGCTGCTTCGAACAAGTCGTTGTTCACGAGCCGATCGGCGACGGCCGGATCAGCGTGACGGCGGGCGATCGACTCCCACGAGGAAGACGCATCCAGCATCGCAGCCCACAGCAGCGGTTCCTCCCGAACCTTCGACGGCTCAGCACCCAGTTCGTCGAGTCCGAGGGCGTTGGCCAGCCGACGGGCAGGATCGACCGTCAGTACGAGTGTCTCGAGACCCCGACGGGCGGCGCCGACCCCGATGGCGGCCGACACCGTTGTCTTCCCGACACCACCACCTCCGGTCACGAGGATCACCGCGGTCATTTGACCACCGCTTCCATCGCATCGGCCAAGCGGTCGGCGACGACCGAGGCGGATTCCGCTCCGAACAGGAACGGGAGGTCGAGATGGGTCGGCAGGCGTTCGAGCCAGATCGCCTGCTCGGCGGTCAGGCTCCGATGGAGATCGGCAGCGTCAGCCGCCAGGCCGGAGCCGGGCGCCTCGGTATCGAGTAGCGGAAGGACTCGATTGGCGAAGATCGATCGGCTCGCGACCACGGGATGATCGTCGAGCCACTCCAGGGCCTCGATCGTCTCGGACGTCGGAAGCTCTTCCGGTACCGAGACGAGAACCAGCTCGGTGGCGGCAGGGTCCATCTGGATCTCCCGCATCCACTTGGATTGATCGGCGACCCGTCCGCTCGACACCAGGTTTCTCATGGTGTTGGCGGCTCCGAGAAACGAGCCGATCTGCCCGGTGGGAGGGCCGTCGGCCACGACGAGATCCCAATGTCCGGTCTTCACCTCCCACAGGACCTTGCCCATCGTGACGATCTCACGGATCGCCGGGGCAGTCGATGCCAGGACGTCGAAGGCGCGCACCGCCGGCGTGAACGTCGCGTAGGAGGGGAGTCCGACCTGGATCTGGATGTACTCGACCAGCGCCTTCGACCGGTCGATCGAGAGGGCATGCAGATTGGGTTCGGTGAGCTGCGGCTTGAACTCGAGCGCCGTCATGCCGAGGTGCGCCCCGAGTCCCATTCCGTTGCCCACCATGGACAGAGCCAAGGTGTTTCGACCGGCCCGGGCAGCCGACTTGGCGATGGCGGCCGCCACGGCCGACTTCCCGACGCCGCCTTTGCCGGAGACCACGATGAACCGCTTGTCCAACATGGGGCTGAGGCTAGATAGGGTCTGAGATCACACAGCATCACCACGCGGGCGCGCCGATGGCCAGCGGATAGGCTTCGAGGCGGACGCTAAAGAACGGACGGAGAAGATGGCCGAACTTGATGTCGACGCGATGATCGAGCGGTTCCGCAACCGAGCACAGGCCGTGAAGGAGCGGCCACTGCCCCCGGTTGCCGGATCCGAACGCAAGAAGTTCATCGAACAGGCAGAGACCGACTACCTGGACTACGCCCTGATCGGCAACGCCACGTGGGTCGCAGACGACGAATACCTCGTCCTGCGCATCCCCCTCAAACCCGCAGACTGAGCGGGCCCTATCGCTTCGCATCGCCGCTGGATGTCCGGTTCGGCCTGGCGGCCTCGCCGGACGCCCGATGTTCGTATCGGCCTGGCGGCCTCCCGATCGACAGGTGACCTCCGGCCGCTCCACCGGTGGAGCGCAGCGAGGCTGCGCGCACTGTGAGGGCGGTCCCGCCTCGAGTGACGCCATCTCGCATGAACATGGGAGCGTGCGAAGCACATCAAGCGTCGGGTTGAGGCCCCCAGGGCCGAGCCTCGACATCCTGCGCAATGCGAGCGCCAGCGAGCGAGCATCCGGCTGTGGGTTTCGAGAGCGGGTCGGTCCTAGGAGCTTC
>CBDTYK010000225.1:0-3900 GCA_965364595.1 uncultured bacterium | reverse complement strand
CGTTCGACGGCGTGTTCGTACTCCCGGACGGTCAGCAACGCGTTGCCGACGGGCACTCCCGTCCTGGTCGACACGTCGGTGATGCCCCTCGTGGCGTGCTCGGCGACGTACTCGTAGTGGTCGGTCTCACCCTTGATGACCGCGCCGATCGCCACGATCGCTTCACATCCGCTCTCGGCGAGTGCCTGCGTGGCGAGTGGGAGCTCCATCGCACCGGGGACCCGCAACACCACGGTCTCGGTGATGCCGGCTCGCTCTGCTGCGGCGAGTGCCGCATCCAACATCGGGTCCGTGATCGGTGCGTTGAACGTCGAAGCCGCGATGCCGATGCGTCGAGGAGGCGAACCGGGTTCGATGTCGAGCCGGTTCACTCTTCCTCGTCTCCGATGAGGTGACCGAGTTTGGCGACCTTGGTCTTGAGGTAGCGCTCGTTGTGGGAGTTGCGTTCGGTCACGACCGGAACGCTGTCCACGATCGTCAGCCCGTAGCCCCCGATGCCGGCTCGTTTGGTCGGGTTGTTGGTCAGCAGCCGCATCGAGCGGACGCCAACGTCGTAGAGGATCTGCGAGCCAACGCCGTAATCGCGGCTGTCGACGGGTAGGCCGAGATCGATGTTGGCCTCGACGGTGTCGCGCCCGGTGTCTTGGAGGTTGTACGCCTGAAGCTTGGCGAAGAGCCCGATGCCTCTTCCCTCATGGCCACGGATGTACACGATCACACCGCGGCCTTCCTCGGCGATCTTCGCCATGGCGAGGTCCAGCTGATCTCCGCAATCACAACGCCGACTGTGGAGGACATCTCCGGTGAGACACTCCGAATGGGCCCTCACGAGGATGTCTTCCCCTTCTCCGACGTCGCCCATCACCAGCGCCATGTGATCCCGACCGTCGAAGCTGCGATAGCCGATCGCCTTGAACTCGCCGTGATCCGTGGGAATCCTCGATTCCACGACCCGCTGGACGAGCTTCTCCTCGTTGGCTCTCCGGAAGGCGATGAGGTCTGCGATCGAACCGACCAGGAGGTCGTGTTCCTTGGCGAACCGCTCGATGTCATCGAGCTTTGAGACGGTTCCGTCGTCGTTCATCAACTCCGACAGCACTGCGGCCGGATACAACCCCGCGAGTTTGACCAGGTCGACACCGGCTTCGGTGTGCCCGGCGCGTCTCAGCACGCCACCTTCGGCGGCCCTCAGCGGATACATGTGCCCGGGTCTGGCGATGTCGACGGGCCGCGTGTTCGAATCGATGAGCGCATGCACGGTCTGGACCCGATCTGCGGACGAGATACCCGTCGTGACACCTTCTCGAGCGTCGACGGAAAGCGTGAATGCGGTGCGGTGTGACTCGGTGTTCAACCGGACCATCTGCGGCAGATCGAGTTCCTCGAGGCGCTCTGCGGTCATCGGAACGCAGATGATCCCCGACGTGTGGCGAATCATGAACGCCATCTGCTCGTTCGTGATCTTCTCGGCGGCCACGATCACGTCGCCTTCGTTCTCCCGATCCTCGTCGTCGGTGACGATCACCATCTCGCCGGCTCCGATGGCGGCGATCAGCTCTTCTGGACGGGCGAACCTCATCTGCGGGCCTCCAGCAGCCGCTCGACGTACTTGGCAAGGATATCCACCTCGAGATTCACCGCATCTCCGGCCGAGGCGTCACCGAACGACGTGACTTCGAGCGTGTGCGGGATGAGAGCGATCTGGAAGGCGTCGTCGCTGACTGCAGCGACTGTGAGGCTCACGCCGTTGACCGTGATCGATCCCTTCTCGACGATGTAACGCAACAGCGCCTGCGGAGCGGTGATCGTCCATCGCTGGCCGGTACCTTCGGGATCGATCCGTGAGATCGCACCGGTGCCGTCGACGTGCCCCTGAACGACATGCCCATCGAAACGGCCGGCAGCCGGCATCGCTCGTTCGAGATTGACGCCACTTCCGACCGCGACGGATCCGAGGTTCGTACGGTCGAGCGTTTCGACGATGGTGTCGACGCTGAATCGGGTTCCCGAAATGGACGTGGCCGTGAGGCAGACGCCGTTGACCGACACCGAGTCGCCGACATCGAGGTCGGACGTCACGAGGTCGGATTCGATCGTGAAACGCTTTCCGTCCGGGCCACCCTCGATCTCGGTCACGGTCCCGACGGTCTCGATGATGCCGGTGAACATTGGCGGAACTCTACCCGGGGCGGAGGCGTTCATTCCTTCCGGCGGCGCCAGCGGACCTCCAGATCGCCGTCTACCAGCTCGGCGGTGACGATCTCGACCTGGGTTGCTGCCCCGATGTTCTCGAACACACCGTCGAACAGCGGCATTCCGATCCCGAGCCCGAACTTCCCACCCAGATGCAGGAGCCCGACATCCACGAGATCGGACCTGATGAGCGACGACGCGATCGAAGCACCGCCCTCGACGAAGACCCGGAGGAGGCCGCGATCCCCCAAGAGCTCGAGCGCCTCGCGGAGATCGACACGGCCCTCCGACCCACGGATCACCGCGAGTTCGCCGGCCGGGGTCTCGATCGATCGGGTGGCGAGCACCAGCGGATCACGCTGCCAGATGTACGCGGAGACCGGGAGTTGACGGGATCCGGCGATGATCACCGGACGAGGCTGCGGGCCCCGATAGCCGTCGAGGCGGACATCGAGTCGGGGGTCGTCCGCCATGATCGTTCCGGCGCCGACCATCACTGCGTCGCATCCCGCCCGCCATTCGTGTACCCGACGTCGCATGCCCGGACCGGTGATCCACTGCGAGGTGCCATCGGCGGCGGCGATCTGGCCGTCGAGGGTGGCTGCCAGCTTCAGGATCACCTGGGGCGTTCCGTACACGCGATGATGGAAGTACCCGGGGTCGAGGTCGATCGCCGCCCGTGCGAGATCGCTCTCGGGATCGAGAACGTCGACCCGGACACCGTGGTCCCGCAGCTTCTCGATGCCGGCGCCGTCGACCTTCGAGTCGGGATCACGCGCCCCGACCACGACGTGGTCGATGCCGGCGTCGATGATGGCGTCGGTGCAGGGAGGGGTGCGACCGGTGTGATTGCAGGGCTCCAGCGTGACCACGAGCGTCGCTCCTGCGGGCACTGTCCCGGCATCGGCGATCGCCAGGGACTCGGCGTGCGGGAGCCCTGGACCGACATGCGCTCCGACCCCCAATGTGTCTCCGTCGGCTCCAAGGATCACCGCGCCCACCCTGGGATTGGGGTGAGGGTGTTGCTCGGACGCCAGAGCGATCGCCTTCGCCATCGCCCGTTCGATGGCGGACGACGGCATCTCAGGAGGTGCGGCGATCGATCTCGTAGGAGGAGCCGTGTTGCTTCTTGGCGAACTCCTTCATCTCGACCGCAACGGCCGAGGCCTCCCACTGGGATGTGATCGGGCGTGTCCGGTTGGTGACCACGCCGAACGAGATCGAGACGACCGGAAAGGCGAAGCGTTCTCCTCGGCGGTCGATGACCTCGATGTAGCCGCGCAGGGCGTCTGCCGTGTCGTAGTAGTCGAGGATGCCGTCGTCGAACATGTCAATGGCCGCCTTGCAGTACTGCTC
This sequence comes from uncultured bacterium, assembly GCA_965364595.1. Classification (GTDB taxonomy): domain Bacteria; phylum Actinomycetota; class Acidimicrobiia; order Spongiisociales; family ZC4RG35; genus JAHEDH01. Next base: position 351 of record CBDTYK010000225.1, on the reverse strand, counting down.
CGCGACGTCGGCCCGGCAGACCGACACGAAGTCGTCCCCGCCGATGTGGCCGACGAAGCCGTTGGGATCTCCGACCTCGTCGAGCGCCCGCTGCAAGACATCACCGGTGAACTTGATGACCTGATCGCCGCGCATGAATCCGTAATGGTCGTTGAACGCCTTGAAGTTGTCGAGGTCGCCGTAGATGACGGCGAACGTCTCGCCGGACGCGACCCTCGACTCGATCTCCGTGCCGATTCTGAAGTTCCCGGGCAGCCCGGTGAGCGGCGATGTGTCTCGCGCTGCTTGGGTGCGCCGGAGGACCGCCTTGACGCGTGCGACCATCTCGGTGACGTCGAACGGCTTGGTGAT
>CBDTYK010000224.1:0-3905 GCA_965364595.1 uncultured bacterium | reverse complement strand
GGCGAGTGATGTCGTTCGTCGATATGGATTCGACATGTGTGGTCCTTGTGGAGAGGTCATGCTCGGAGGGGGCACACGAAAGAGCGCCGTCGGCGTGGCACCCCCTCGATTCACCTGGTGATCGAGCAGCATGACAGGCTAGGCGGTTCGATGCTGCGTGTGGGAACTCCGCGCTCACGGACCGTCGATCCCCCGCTCTTGGGCCTCGCTCCATCGCTTCCCCGACGGACACCCCGTCACGTGAGCACCCAAGGTGGCCGTCCACGGTCAGCGGCCGCGCCCCGTCGGATCGGTCAGGGCATGCGCGACGCTGACAGCCGGCGGTCCGGTTGTCCGGATGGCATTCATCCAGCTCCGGCACATCGCTAGCTTGGTCGCTGTGACAGAGCCGAGTGAACCGGATGAAGGACGACACTGGAAGAAGAGGATCGGTGTCGAGTTCTCTGGCCTCGAACGCCCGCGTGACTTCGCGATTGCCTTCGCTTTCCTATTCGGGTTCATCCTTCTCGCGGCCGCGATCGCCTGGGTCGTGTTTGGCTAGCGATCACGCATGATGTCCGAGCAGGAGCCGACCGGCGGCTCGGCAAGTGCAAGTACGGTTGCGCAGTCCGAGAAAGGAACGAAATGACCAGCGGCACCGTAGTTCCACCGGGCGACGCGCTTCTCCCCCGACACGAACTCGAGAATCTCGTCGCTGAAGCACTCACAGCGGCAGCGGCCGGGCAGGTGTCAGCTCGAGCAACCGCTCGAGCACTCGTCCAGGCGGAGATCGACGGCCAGTCGGGCCACGGGCTCTCACGTGTTGAGAGTTATGTCGCCCAGCTCCGGACCGGCAAGGTCGATGGCAATGCGACACCGCGTGTCGGCCGCTCTCGACCGGGCGTGGTGTCCGTGGACGTCGCCAACGGCTTCTTCTATCCCGCCTTCGATGTTGCGGTCGGACCGGTGGTCGAGGCGGCGCGCGCCAACGGCATCGCAGCCGCCGGCTTCACACGCTCGCATCACGCCGGAGCCCTGGGGCTCGCAGTTGAACGTCTCGCCACCGAAGGGCTCGTTGCATTGATGTTCGCCAACACGCCGACAGCGATGACTGCGTGGGGCGGCCGCACACCGCTGTTCGGAACGAACCCGATCGCCTTCGCAGCACCAGCACCGAACGCTCCCCCGATCGTGGTGGATCTTGCGCTCTCCAAAGTGGCGCGAGGCAAGATCCTCACTGCGTCCAAGAGAGGCGAGCCGATCCCGAAAGGTTGGGCGAAGGACGCCGACGGCAACCCGACAACCGACGCCGCGGCTGCGATGGCACGAACGCTGGAGCCGATCGGCGGCGCCAAAGGGGCGGCACTGGCGCTGATGGTCGAGGTGCTGGCTGCAGCAGTGTTGGGCGCCAACCTGTCGAGCGAAGCGACCTCGTTCTTCGACGGTGAGGGCGAGCCACCCGGCGTCGGTCAACTGCTGATCGTCATCGACCCGGCCGCGTTCGGCGGCCCGGCGGTCTCCGAGAAGATCGGCCACCTGATCGACGCCATCACCGCTGACGAGGGCTCTCGAGTCCCGGGAAGCACCAAACACGCTGGACGCGCCGCAGCCGAGGCGAACGGCGTCTCCGTGAGTGAGTCGATGCTGGCGGGCCTTCGTGGTCTCATCGATGCGTCACGCTGATTCACGTCGATCGCGAGCGATCGACGAGTTCTGATCTGCGGTCGGGAGCCGGCGCCGTTGCGTATCGTCCACTCTCTGCGAACTGTCACACGAGTCGATCACGGGGTCCATCTGAGCGCCTCTCGTCACCACCGGTTCGGACTCGCCTGCCGAGACCATGCTCGCCAGATCCGGAGAGCACTCGTCTCGACATCAGCTGGTGGGTTCGAGCGGCGGACTGAGTGGAAGCGGAGGATCGTGATGCCCTGCTGTCGGACATGCGCGCCATGAGGAATCAAGGCACGACGACGAGCTTGCCAGTCGCTCGACCGGCTTCCATGTCGGCGTGGGCCTCGGCGATCTCTCCCAGACGGTATGTCCTGTGGATCGGCACGTGAGCATCGCCCGCTGCGACGGCATCGAGGAAGCCCTGGAGGACCTCGGCGGGGAGATCGCTTGCATCCCCGCCATATGAGGTGAGCCGAACACCTCGCGGGATGTACTCGATCGGGTAGAAATCGCGCACGGTCCACTCGTTCGAGAGCATCCCTGTGAAGCACACGACGCCGTGAACCTTCGTGGAACGCAGCGTGTCGGGCAATGTGGGAGTTCCGACGAGCTCGAGGGCCGTGTCGACACCGTCGGGGATGAGGCTGCGGACCTGGGCGGCTACATCACCGTCGTCGACCAGCGGGTGCTGAACCCCGGCGTCACGAAGGGCGTCGGCGCGTTCCGGGTTGCGGGTGGTCGACAGCACCGTCATGCCGAGTCGGCGAGCGAGCACGGCGGTCGCCATTCCGACCGAAGAAGTGCCGCCCCGGATCAGAATCGACTGCCCGGGTCGGGCATCCAGGCCCACGGTCAGGGAGCCGTGCGCCGTCTGCAACATCTCGGGCACTGCGCCGACGGTGGCCCAGTCGAGATCGCTGGTGAACGGAATCGTCTGAGCAACCGGCACACAGGTGTACTCGGCGTATCCACCGTCGAATGTGCGGCCCATACCGCCCATCATCGCGGCGACCTGTGTACCGCGCTCCAGCTCGCCGCCGGGACAGTCGACCACCACACCGGTCGCTTCGATGCCGAGCACCCGGGGGAAGACGACCCCCTCGGCGAGACCCAGACGCGTGTGCAACTCGGACCGGTTGAGTCCGAACGCTTCGACCTTGATCAAGACCTCACCGGACTCGGGCTCGGGTACGGGGACATCGCGAATCTGCAAGGCCTCGGGCGGCCCGGGCGCGTCGAGCACGACGGCCCGCATCGAACTCGGCACCCTCGACAGAGAGATCATCGCGTCACTCGATCGAACCAGTGTGCATGGCTGGGCGCTCCGCCGGCCACTGCCGCAACCACGAACCGTCCCCCGCCGGCGAATCGCGTTGCGCACGAGGCCTTGTCTCCACTGGGTTGAGAGCGCAACCGGTCAGCCTTTCACGTCGTGCTCATACGTCGATCGTCGCACCGACGAACTCGACACTGAACGCCTCGCACCATACAAGCACCGTATACGAGCCAGGTTCCAGCTCGGTCCCCGGCGGCAGGTCGTAGTTCTGGTCGCCGACGTTGCCCTTGAGTTCACCGAGATGGATCGAACCTTCCGGAAGGGAGGTCTGGTCGGCCCCCGGCACGAGGTAGACCTCGAGGTCGGGGCCGTTCTCGATGTCGAAGTTTTCGAAGCGGAGCACCAGCGAACCGTCAGGGTTCTCGAAGATGCCGGCATCGCCGGTGCCCTCATGGCCGGCGAGCCCGACGAACTGACCCGCCCCGAGCAGCACCGGTGAAGTGGGCGCAGGGGCAGGCTCGTCGTCGGTCGACCGCGGTTCCTCGGGCTCAGCCTGGGAGTCGGTGAGGGGTACGTCTGTCGTCAGCGGAGCAGATTCGACTGCCGACTCGTCTCCGGCCTCGGTCGGGACGGTGGTAGCAGAGGTCTCGGCTGTGTCCGCGAGCTGCTGGGAGATCGACGTCGAGAAACCGTCGTCGACGGTGTCGTCGACGAAGTACGGCGAGATCAGCCACCAGTTGACGATTGCGAACGGCACCACGAGCAAGATCACCCTCACGACAGCAGGCACGCGGAGCCAGAGCATCGCAGCGAAGCCGATCGCCGCAAGCGCGGTTCCGCCGAACGTGAACAGGACGGTCCGAGCGTTCTCGAACGGGGCTTCGAGGATGTTCGGCTCGATGAGAACCAGCGAGCCCATGACCACTGCGATCAATGCGCCCACGATGATCTCGAGGCGGGTGATACGGGAGACGAGGTC
>CBDTYK010000223.1:0-3931 GCA_965364595.1 uncultured bacterium | reverse complement strand
CCTCTCAGTTGCCGCTCTTGGCGACATCGTCGAGGAACTCACTGTTCGATGCGCTGTTCTTGAGCCGGTCGGTGAGTAGTTCCAACGCTGCGCCCGGTTCGAGCGCAAGCAGCACTCGCCGGAGCTTCCACACTTGGGCCAGCTCACGTCTGTCGAACAGCAATTCTTCGCGTCGTGTTCCCGACGCCTCGATGTCGATCGCAGGGTAGATCCGCTTGTCGGCGAGCTTGCGATCGAGACGTAGCTCCATGTTGCCGGTGCCCTTGAACTCCTCGAAGATGACTTCGTCCATCTTCGAGCCGGTCTCGACGAGCGCCGTTCCCAGGATCGTCAGGCTGCCGCCCTCCTCGATGTTGCGGGCTGCGCCGAAGAACCGCTTCGGCGGGTACAGCGCCTGGCTGTCGACACCACCGGAGAGGATCCGGCCGGAAGCCGGGGTGGCGAGGTTGTGCGCCCGGGCCAGGCGGGTGATGGAGTCGAGCAGGATGACGACGTCCACGCCGGTCTCCACGAGTCGCTTGGCCCGCTCGATCGCCAACTCCGACACCTGGGTGTGCTCTTCGGCGGGACGGTCGAAGGTGGAGTAGATCACCTCACCCTTGACCGACCGCTGCATGTCGGTGACTTCTTCGGGCCGCTCATCGACCAGGACCACCATCAGGTAGCACTCGGGATTGTTGGTCGTGATCGACTGCGCGATCTCCTTGAGCACGGTCGTCTTGCCCGCCTTGGGCGGGGAGACGATCAGACCACGCTGCCCCTTGCCGATCGGCGCGATCAGGTCGACGATCCGCGTGAGGGTGGAGTCGGTCTTGCCTTCGATCTCCAGCTTCAGCCGCTGATCCGGGAACAACGGGGTGAGCTTTTCGAACTTGGGTCGCTTGCGGGCCTCTTCGACGTTGAGACCGTTGACCGTCTCGATACGGGTGATCGCTGCGAACTTCTCCTGCGAGCGAGGCGCCCTCACCGGGCCCTTGATCGAGTCACCCTTGCGGAGACCGAACTTGCGAACCTGGCTCGCCGAGACGTAGACGTCCTTCTCTCCGGGCAGATACCCCGTCACTCGGAGGAAGCCGTAGCCCTCCGGCAGGATGTCGAGCATGCCTTCGCGGACTTCCTGCTCGCCTTCAGGCACATCCTGATCCTGGCTTCGGTTGCGGTTGCGATTGCGGCGCTTGCGGTTGCGATTTCCACCATCGCGGTTTCCGTCGCGGTCACCACCCTGTCGGTCACCACCCTGCCGGTTGCCGTCCTGGCCGCCTCTGGCCTGGGCACCGTCGTCGTCTCCGTCATCGTCGCTGGAGTCCTGGTTCCGGTCGGCCTTGCCGGCGGCGTCGCCATCGGAGCCCTGACCGTCATCTCCAGATCGATCCTCCTCGCGGCGTGGAGTAGCCGCCGGGAGTTCGATGTTCTCGGTCGGGTCGCTGCCGTTCGAGGCCGCTTTGCCGGCTTCCACGAGCGCAGAGATGATCTTCGCTTTTTGGAGTCCCTCGGCGTCGATGCCGGCGGCGTTTGCGATCTCTCGCAGTTCACCAACCGATTTGCTCTGGAGTTGGGCCCTGGTGCTCATGTGCTCCTCTCAGGCCGCCACGATGGCGATGTGAATGGGGGTCGCGGCGCTCTACACGAGCGCATACGCGGGAGTCCCGGGAAAAGGGGGTATCGAATCCGTCCACTTGGTGATTCGATGTACGAAATGATAGCAAACGGTTCGGCGCAGGCAACTCCCCCGTCAGGATCCCGACGAACGGTCGACCTCTTCCAGCAACGACTCGAGGGCTTCGAGACTCGGTTGGAGTCGATACAGACGCTCCGGCAGTTGCATGACGTGAGCTGCTCTCCCAGGGAGATCGGGGACCTCCGTCGTGGCGCGCTCGACGGCATCGGAGAACTTCGCCGGGTGCGCCGTCGACACCACGACAAGCGTTTCCGATGGCTTCCGCAGCCGTAGCCCGATCTCCCAACCAACGGCAGTGTGAGGGTCGATCACCAACTCGTACTCGTCTGCAACCGCACGCATGGTGCTCTCGATCTGGGCATCGTCGATCCAGCCGGCGTCGAAGACCGACTGCATCTCTCGGTGGGACAGTTCGTCGATCACCAACTCGCCCTCGGTACGGAAGAGCCCGAGCGCCTCGGCGGTCTTCTCAGGAGAACGGTCGAACAGCTCGAACAGGTAGCGCTCGAGGTTGGACGGGATGGCGATGTCCATCGCCGGTGCGAGGCTGGCGGAGACCGCATCCAGAGGCAGCCGTCCGGTCGAGATGAGCGTCGAGAGACCGTGATTCACGTTGTTGCCCACGATCAAGCGATCGATCGGAGCGCCCATCTGGCGAGCGACCCATGCAGCCAGCACGTTGCCGAAGTTTCCGGTTGGAACGGCAACCGAGAATCTCCGACCGAGCGTGGCCGCCGTCCACCAGTAGTAGGCGGTCTGTGCCATGACCCGAGCCCAGTTGATCGAGTTGACCGCAGCCAGCGAGTGACGGGCACGAACGTCCGCTCTCCCGAACGCCGCCTTGACGAGATCCTGGCAGTCGTCGAACGTGCCTTCGACGGCCACCGCCCTGACGTTCTCTGCTTGCACCGTCGTCATCTGGCGTCGCTGGACGTCGGAGACCCGACCCTCGGGGTACAGGATCACCACGTCGATCGCCGCCCTGCCCTCACAGCCTGCGATCGCCGCAGATCCCGTGTCCCCTGATGTCGCCCCCAGAACGAGCACGTGGCTGCCCCGATCGGTCAGGACCGCGTCGAACATCCGGCCGACCAGCTGCAGCGCGTAATCCTTGAACGACAGGGTCGGACCCCAGAACAGCTCGAGCAGGAAGAGCTCGTCGTCGACTTCCGTGAGGGGAGCGACCCGGGGGTCGGCGAACCCGCTGTAGGCGTCCTCACAGAGCGCATCGAGCTGATCGGCAATCACCCCGTTCCCGACGAAGGGACGCATGACCTGGGAGGCCACCGCTGCATACCCACTCGACGCGTCCGGCATCTCGTCGAGACGAGGAATCGACTCGGGCACGTAGAGACCGCCATCGGAGGCGAGACCGGCGAGCAGCACGTCGTCGAAGCCGAGCACCGGCGCCTGCCCACGAGTCGAGACGTACTGCATCAGGGCTCTGGGCTGATGACCCGGATCACCGCCGCCACCTGCTTGACGGCGTCGAGACCGTCGAGTGCAGCCACGGCCGCCTGATGGGCGGCTTCGGGTGCATCGTGGGTGACCAACAGAAGCGTGGCGTCGTCACCGCGACCGTCCTGCCAGACCGACATGATCGACACGCCGTGCTCACCGAACGCTCCCGCGATCTGGGCGAGCACGCCGGGGGCATCGGCGACCTCGAGGCGGATGTACCACTTGGAGGAGATCTCCCCGAAGGGCACGACCGAGCCGGCGCCGAGCTTCACTCGCGTCGCCACCCGGGTGCCTGCCAGAAGATCTCTGGCCGCGTCGATGACGTCTCCGAGGACGGCAGTCGCGGTGGGACCGCCGCCTGCGCCCGGCCCCATGAACAGCAGGTCGCCGATGTCAGGCCCCTCCACGAACACCGCGTTGTGGGCGCCGCGTACGTTGGCCAGGGGATGGTCGAGCGGAACCAACGTTGGATGGACTCTGACCGAGACGCCAGAGTCGATGGACTCGGCAACGGCGAGCAACTTGACGCAATATCCGAGATCGCGGGCGAAGTCGATGTCCTGCGTGTCGATGCCGTCGATCCCCTCCGTGTGGATTGCCGCCTCCTCCACCCAGACACCGAACGCCAGTCCGGCGAGAATCGTCGCCTTCGCGGCTGCGTCGCCTCCACCGACATCGGCAGTGGGGTCTGCCTCTGCGTATCCGAGCCGCTGTGCTTCCGCCAGCACGTCGACGTAGGAGGCCCCCTCGGAGTCCATTGCGCTCAAGATGTAGTTGGTCGTTCCGTTGACG